>JBBRUE010000034.1:0-17399 GCA_038248085.1 Myxococcales bacterium
ACCCAGAGGCGCCGGGGCGGTCAGGAATCAGGGACCCGGCTTCACGTAGCCGGGCGCCCCGGGGAGGCGGATGGCCGCAGGCTCTCCGGACTCGGGGGGGGCCGACACCGGGACCGGTTTGGCGGCGGGCTGGGCCGTCGCGGTGCGCTTGCCCCACAGCTGGCCCTTCACGAAGAGGAAGCTGGTCGTGGCCGCGCCTGACCCGCCGAAGCGCTTCTCACAGTCGGGGCGCGCGACCAGCGTCTGCGTCGTGGCTGCGCCCACGTCGGGGATCTCCAGGCCGGGCCCACCGGTGAAGCAGCTGGCGAAGCGCTTGCCGAAGTCCACCTCGCTCATGCCGGCGACCGGCTCGTCAGCGACGGCCCCCGCGTCGACGACGCCAGCGTCAGCGACCGGGAGCGGCTCGACGGTGGGCGGTGGAAACGCCGCGGGGCTCGGCCTCGGTACCGCGGCCACCGGCGGCGGGCGGACCTTCGAGGCGGCGACCCGGGCTTCCTCGGTGGCGATGGTCGCCAGGAGCGCCTGGGCTCTCGGGAGCTCGCGGCTGTTCTCGGGCAGCGCCTGCAGCCCCGCGACGAGGGCCGCCATCTGGGGGGTGCCGTAGGCGTCGTCTCCCTCGCGGGCGACGAGCACCGCGTGCTCGCTCTCGAGCTTGTAGAACTCGGGGGACGACTTCTTGTGGCACCCGGTCAGGGCGGCCGACAGCGCCAGGCACACGAGCACGTGTCTCATGCCCCGACTGTCACCCCCATCGGGCCGAGCGGCAAAGAAAGTCGCGCCGCCGGCCCGGTGCTTCCGCTTCGAGACCGGTCGTGCTGGAAGCAACGAATGGCGCCAGGTGAAGTGAAAGCAGAGCCGCTCACCGCAGCGGCGTTCCTTCCGTTCGGGCGCGTGGTGTCGGCGGGGCTGCAGCCGGGCGCCGAGGCCAACCAGGGCACGGCGGTGCGCTTCGACTTCTGCGCGGAGCTGATCAACACCCGGCCCGAGGCGAAGGCGAACCTCGCGGTGTTCCGGTCGAACGCGCGCCCCCTGCCGATCGACGTGGTGCTGCTCGAGCGGCACCCGTGCTCGACGCAGGTCTTCATTCCCATGGTGGTCTCGCGGTACCTGGTGTGCGTAGCGCCGACCGGGGTCGACGGGCTCCCGGTGCTCGCGGGGGTGCGCGCCTTCGTGTGCGCGCCGGGCCAGGGCGTGGCCTACGCACCGGGCACCTGGCACCACCCCATCGTGGCCCTCGACGCGGCGGCTGAGTTCACCATGTTGGCGTGGGAAGACGGCACCTCACGCGACTGCGAGATCGAACGGCTCGGCGTCGCGGTGCGCGTGTTCGCGTGAAGGCCCGCCTCGAGGAGCTGGCCCGCGCGGCCGGCGCAGTACCGACCCTCGGCGGCTTCACGCTCGCCGGCGTGCCCTTCGCGTTCGTCGAGACGGCCGGCGCGTGGTCGGTGACCTGCAAGGACGCGCGGCTGCGCGCAGAGCTCGAGGCGCGGTTCGAGCCGGTGCTGGACCCGATGCGGGCGTGGGCGCGCACGGGAGGCCCGCTCGCCTCCGGAGCGGTGCGGGCGGTGGTCCTCGAACCCAACGCGGCGGTGCGGGTGCGCGACTTCCCCCACCTGACCGAAGCACGGCAATACGCCCGCGATGCAGCGTGGGAGTCAGAGGAGGATCGCGGCTCCCCGGTGGTGGCGCTGTACGACGCCCGGCTCGTTCGCGTCGCGTGACCGCGGCGGGGTCGGAGCGGCGCGCCGGTGGCATCGCCCTGCCCGGTCAACCAGCCTCGACGCGGTCTCACCGCGGTACGGTGTGGCCGTGATGCACCGCCGCTCGTCCTCGTTGCTCAGCCGCCTGGCGCTCGCGCTGCTGGCGGTGCTGGGCTTCGTGGCGCCTCTGGCGGTTCACGAGCGCGACCGGGTCGAACAGACCTGCAGCGCCCCTCCGGTCGAGGTCGTCGCCACGCCCCGGAGCCCGCGCTCGGCGTCGCGGGTGTGCGCCACCCCGCGCGCCGGTCCAATGGTCCGCGCCGACGCCGAGCTTCGCGTCAGCCCGAAGTACCTGCTGCACCGCGCCTGGCTCCTCTGAGGGCTGCGACGCCTGTCCTGCGTCGTCGCGTTCCTCTTCGCCGGGAGTCCCCGTGCTCAAACGTTTCTCGCGTGCCGTGCTGCGCACGTTCCTCAACGCCCTTCGTGTCTTCTTCATCCTGCTGATGCTCGTCGTCCCCGTGCCCGTCGGGGAGCTGTTCCACCGGCTCCTCGAGCGCGGCAGGCGCAGCGAGGCGACCCAGGTGAAGCGCGACTGACGCAATGAGGGCTACGGCGCGGACCCATGCAGCTCGGGCGCGACGCTGTTGGGAAAGCTGGCGACCGGCGAGATCGCGTGGTGGTCGAGCTGAGCGCGCCCGGGTACCAGGCGCAGAACGCCCTCGCCGCTGACCCCACACAACGGTGGTAAACGGACAGGCATGACGGCCAAAGCTCCGCTCACCGAGGCGCAGGTGCAGCACTTTCTCTCCGGGCACCCGGGGTGGTCGGTCGAGCACGCCATGCTCTGCCGCACCTTCGAGGCGAAGTCCTTCGTCCAGGCCATCGAGTTCGTGGGTCACGTCGCCAAGCTCGCCGAAGCGGCCGATCACCACCCCGACATCGACGTCCGCTGGCGGAAAGTGACCTTGCGCTTCGTCACCCACGACGCAGGCAACCGCGTCACCCACCTCGACGCCCGGCTGGCGGACGAGTGTTCCCTGCTCTACGCCACGCTCTGAATGCGCACCGTCCCCGAGGCGACGCTGACGTTCCCGGTGACGCTGCAACGCCACGCCTTCGGGCCCCGCCTCGTCGCGCGCGCCGGCGACGTGTGGCGCGCGATGCAAGACGTGGTGGTCGATCAATCGGGCTCCGTCGGGTGGACCCCCGAGCGCTACGTCGAGGCGAACACGATGTTCGTGGTGCGCACCATGACGGTGAAGCACGAGCGCGAAGTCCGCATCGGCGAGGCGCTGCACGGGCGCACGTGGCCCTCGCGCGAGCGCCGGCAGATGTTGTTCACCCGGCAGGTGCGGCTGTTCGCGGGCCGCGAGTTCCTCGCCGGCGCCACCCAGGAGTGGGCCTACCTCTCCCGCGCCCTCGAGCCCACGCGCGCCGGCCCGGAGATCTTCGACGCCTTCCGCCTCGAGGAGGGCTACCCCGAGGTCGAGCTCCCCTCCTTCATCTCGCAGGCAACACCGCCACGGCCGCAGGTGTTCGACTTCACCACCTGGCACGGGTGGATGGACCCCCACGGGCACGCGAACCACGCGGCGTACGTCGACTACTGCGACGAGGGCGTGGCCCGCATCGTGGCCGCGGAGGGGGGAGACGCCCAGCAGATCGTCCCCGTCGCTGAGTCGGTTCACTTTCGCGCGGCCATCGGCGCGGGTGAGTCGATCACCGTCGAGACCACCCAGGTCGGCCACACGCCGGGCGCACGGGTGTTCAAACACCGCATCCTCGCGGGCGAGAAGGTGTGCGCCACCGCGACGACCGTGCGGCGTGTTCCGCTCGCCCAGCGCACCTGAAACTTCACATCCGGCCCTCCCGGGTCCACTCTCGGGGCCTGATGCGACGCCCAGGGCCCGAAGACGCCGGCTTCCGCCGCTCCATTTCGTCTGACTCGCACCCGGTCGTGGAGCGCGGCTCCCAGATGTCGCTGCACTTCAAGGTGCTCGCCAGCTACGTGCTGCTGGCCGGGGCCATCGTCACGGTGCTGTACCTGGGCCAGGCGTGGGACTGGCCGCTCAAGATCGCCGCCTCGTTCATCGTCACGCTCGTGCTGGCCATCGCCCTGCCCTCGGTCTTGCTGCGCGTCGAGCGCGTCAAGCGCCTCTCGCGGGCGGCCCTGGAGATCTCCTCGGGCGACATCTCGCGCCGCGTGGGCCTGGCTGACTCGTCGGTGCGCGACGACCTCGACGAGCTCGCGGTCGCCATCGCGATGATGCAGGACAACCTGCGCGAGCTCGTCAGCTCCATTCAACACACCGCCGAGTCGGTCGCCGACGCCGCCACCGCGCTCGAAGGCAACGCCGCCGGGGTCGACACCCGCGCCGCGCAGGTCGGCGAGTCGATGAAGCGCATCGCCCAGGGCGCCGAGGTGCAGAGCGCGCTCGTCACCCGCGCCTCGCGGTCGATCACCGACATGGCGGCGGCCCTCCAGCGCACCACCGCGTCGGCCGAAGAGTCGACCCACGCCACCGCCGCGACCTCCGCCGCCGCCGTCGAGGGGAGCACCGCGGCGAAGCTCGCCTCGGAGAAGCTGCGCAAGGTCTTCGCCCGCGTCGAGGCGGTCAGCCACGAGGTGTTCAAGTTCGGCGAGAAGACGCAGGAGATCTCGAAGATCGTCGACGCCATCACCAGCGTCGCCGCGCAGACCAACCTGCTGGCCCTCAACGCCACCATCGAGGCCGCGCGCGCCGGCGAGTACGGCCGCGGGTTCGCGGTGGTCGCCGACGAAGTGCGCAAGCTGGCGGAGTCGTCGGGGAAATCGGCCGAGGCCATCTCGCGCCTCGCCCGCGACATCTCGCAGCAGTCGACCCACGTGCTCGGGGCCATGAAGGAAGGCATCGAGGAGCTCGCCCAGTCGCGCGAGGACGTCACCACCATCGTGCGCAGCATGGGGAACATCTCCGACTCGGTGCGCAGCGGCGTCGAGAAGGTGTCGCAGATTCACCAGTCGGCGCGCGAGCAGCAGGTCGGCTCCGAGGCGATGGTGCAGGCGGTCAACGAGATCTCCGAGGTCGCGCGCACCAACCTGCTGGCCACCGAGGCGGTCAAGCGCGTCATCGAGGAGCAGACCACCGCGGTCCGCCAGATGAAGAACGCGACCGAGGAGCTCACCAACCTCTCGTTGCAGTTGCAGTCGGTGATCCGCCGGTTCCGGACCGGGACCTGAACGAGCACGTCGGGGCGCTCTGAGCAGCACGCCCGGGTGGGCAGGTGACACGACAGCCCGCCTGCATGGGGGCCGCGGCGGAGGTGCCGAGCGCTGGGCCTCGGCCGGAGCAGCCCCGCGAACCGAACAGACGTGACTCACGGGTGCAGGCTTCGACTCAGGGCGCGCTCCCCCCCGCAGGGGTCGCCGGGCGCATACCCATTGGTGACAAATGGCCGCTGAAACCCCAGCCGGGAGTGCACTGCACACCTCTGATACGCCGTCGTGAACCCCTCCGCGCTCGAGGCGTTGGCCCTCGTCGACGTCCACCGTCAGCGTTGTCCGTGCCCTGGCGCCGCACGAGGCTGATCAGTCACCCGGCCGGGAGATCTTCCACCGACCGGATACTCGCAGTCACCGGCCTTCACCCGGAGCGCGTGGCGCAGCCAGGGCTCGCAGCGAGGCGGCCTGCGCCCGTGCCACGCGGAGCAACCGCCATTCACCCGACAGCCGATGCGCGATGATCCGCCTCGCCCGCGGCCAGGACCCCACCGACACCACCGCCAGGCCGGCCACCAGCATCACCACCGAGAGTTCGACCTCGTGCTTCACCGTGCGCGCGAGCGCCCCGCCCACCATGGCGACGATGGGGGTGACGAAGAGCAGCGAGAACCCGAAGCCGGTCACGCGCGCGGCAGTGCCCGTCGTGTCTTCGCGCAACACCTTGCGTTCGCCGCGATCGAGCCGCTCTTCCCAGGCTTGTGTTTCCCGCTCGAGCTGCGCGGCGAGTAACTCGAGCTGCTCGTCGTTCACCGCCCACGCCTCGAGCGCCTTGAGCTTCGCCTGGGCGGCCTCCAACTCGGCGCGCGCGGTGCTCATCGCGAACCCTCGAACACCAGGACGCCGAAGGACAACACGATCGCCGCTCCGCCGAGGGTGCCGTCGAGCGCCGTCGCGCCGGCGACGATCAACACGCACCCCGCGGCGAGCACGGCCATGCGCAGCGCGGCCCGCTGCGCCGCCTCCCACATCGGCACGCGCCCTCGCTGCCGGTGACGGCTGATCAGCCTCAACGTCGCCTGGGCCTGCTGGTGGGCCGCGCGCCGCGTCGCGTCTTCAGCCTCGAGCCACGCGAGCCGATCCTCGGTCTCCCGGAGCGTCACCTCGAGCGCGTCATCGTCGGTCACGGCCTGCGTCCTCACGCCCGCCCACCGGTCAATCGGTCGGCAGGTCCTCGAGCCGATAGCGCTGCGGCTTGTTCTTCCCCGCCCCGACCTGGAGCGACAGCTTGCGCCGCACCCCATCGACGCCCTGCACGGTCACCAGGTGCGTCCCCACCGGCAACGAGAAGCTGATGAACGCCCCCTGCCCCAGTCGCTGGGCACCCTTGGTCACCGTCGCCTCGGGGATCAACGCCAGCGTGACCTCGCCGCGCTCCCTCACTTCGCGCGGCGGCTTTGGCGTCGTGTCCGCCACGCGCACGGGATCCGCGGTCTTCGGATCGACCGGCTGCTTCCCGGCGCCACTCCCGGTTCCGCTGGGGACAGTCGGAGAATCCGTACCAGGCAACTCGAGGCCGGGGAGCTTCACGTCCTCCACCACCGGCTGCGGTGAGGTGACCGGGTCTGGCGCGTTCATCATCACGCGCCACACCACGAACCCCACGGCGAGCGCGAAGCACACCGCCAGCACGGGCCAGAGCTTCGACGAAGAGGGCGGCGGCGTGGTCTGCACCATCGCCTCGGTGGCCGCCCACTCCCGGTCTTTGGGCGGCGTCTCGGGGGCCGCCTCGAGGCGGCTCTTCGACGCCTTCACCTTGCGCAGCTTGTTCGCGGAGACAGCCGGGCCCCGCGCCGGCTTGAGCCGGTTCGCCGAGACGGAAGGCTGCTTCTTCGGCCGCGGCTCCTCGACTTCGTCGGTCTCGCGGTCCCGGCCATGCACCGACGAGCGGCGGAACTCCTCGACGGCCGCCCCGACCTCCGACTCGTCCTTGCTGGCTGCCACGTCGAACAGGCGCCGCGCCGAGGCAATCTTCTCGGTGAAGCGCTGCTTCATGAAGTCGGCGCGCTCCTCGACATCGAAGAGCAGGTGGCCGCAGGTCGAGCTGAGCGCCCGGGCCATGTCGCGCGCCGAGCGGTAGCGGTTGTTGGCGTCGCGCTCGAGGGCCTTCATCGCGACGGCCGAGAGCTCCTTCGGCACCGAGGGCTCGACGTCGCAGGGCGCCGCGATGTCCCCGGAGAGGATCATCTTCAGCTCGAGCAGCTCCGTCTCTGCCGAGAAGAGACGGCGGCCGGTGATCATCTCCCACAGCACCACGCCGAGCGCGAAGACGTCACTGCGGCCGTCGATGGTCTCACCGCGAATCTGCTCGGGCGACATGTACCCGGCGGTGCCCTTCACGGTGCCCGCCCGGGTGCGGGACAGCGCGCCCTTCGCCTTGGCGATGCCGAAGTCGAGCAGCTTCACCTGCCCGTCGTAGGTCACCATGATGTTCTTCTGGGCCACGTCGCGGTGGATGACGGGCGAGTCGTCGCCGTTGGGCAGCTTGAAGGTGTGCGCGTAGTGCAGGGCGAGCGCGCAGTCGTGCACCACCGACGCCGAGTAGCCGACCGGCAAGACGGCCTGCTGTTTCGCGCACGCGCTGACGACCTGGTTCAGGTCCTGGCCGGCGATGAACTCCATCGCGACGAAGAGGCCGGTCGACGGGTCTTCACCCAGCTCGAAGACCTGGCAGATGTTCGGGTGCGAGAAGGCGCCCGTGACGCGCGCCTCGTCGAGGAACATCTTCACGAAGTTCTCGTCGCCCGCGGCCTCCGCGAGGATCCGCTTGAGCACCACGTACTTGCGGAAACCACCGGGCCCGGCCGTCGAGGCGAGCGAGAGCTCAGCCATGCCCCCCTTGGTCAGCGCGGCAAGAACGTCGTATCTCCCCACGCGCGGACTGGTCATGCCGGGCCGCGACTGTAGCCCAGCCGCCCCTGTGTGAAGCCTGTGACGTGACTGGGGAAAGACGTCACTTTTTCGTCGCCGAATGTGGGGAACTCGTCAGCCATCAACCCACATGTGGGACCCTGGGGAGAAACGGGGTTGTTGTCCACATGGTTACTTGCGGGAAGTCCTCTGACTCATTGAGGAAATTGGCTTCTCCACAATTGAGGCGCCTCTACTGCTTCTACGGCTTGATCAGATGACAGATCTCACAAGCAGAAGCAGTGGCATGCCCGCCGCACAGGGGATCTGTTCGTTGCTCAAAAGAGGGAGACTCGCGCCACGTGACCAGCAGCTTTCAATGGGGATGGGGGCTCCTGCTGCTGGCGGCGATGGCTGGCTGCAAGCGCGACGACCTCACCGGGACGACGAACCTGCTGCGCTTCGACCCGGTCAGCCTCGAGGTCGCGACGGCCTGGGCCGACGGAACGACCCACGAAGTCGAGGTCAGCGTGGTGAACGACGGGCGCGGGTCGCTCGACGTGACGTGGGTCGGGCTCGCAGAGCCGTTTGAGACGACGCTTCCGGCCCGGTTGGCCCCGGGGGCCTCGACCCTGGTCATTCGCTTCACTCCGACCCTCCCAGGCCGCTTCTCGCAGGTCCTGGAGGTGCGGGCCGGCACCCTGGCGCCCGCGACCCTGGCGGTCGAAGCCTCCGCGAAAGAAATCCCCACTTGCACGCCGAGCGACCCGTGCTCGGTCTCGCGCTTCGATCGCACGCTCGAGCGCTGCGTCGAGGCCCCGGCGGACGACGGCACCGCCTGCGACCCGGGAACGCTGTGCGTCATCGACGCCCACTGCAACGCGGGGCGCTGCGTCGGCCAGGCGCGCACTTGCGTCGACACCAACCTGTGCACCATCGACGTCTGCTACCCCCTCACCGGCTGCGAGTTCCTGCCGGCGCCGCCCTGCCCCGGTGATGGGAGCTGCCAGGAGGGCGTGTGCGATCCCCAGTCGGGTTGCGGGCTCCGACCGCGGGCTGACGGGGTCTCGTGTGGAGGCGTCACCAGCTCCTGCACCGAGGTCAACGTGTGCATCGAAGGCGCGTGCGTCATCCGCGATCCACCCGATGGGTACGTCTGCGCCGAACCGAGCCCGTGCGGTGGCGAGGGGCGCTGCGTCGGCGACGTCTGCGTGCAGTCGAGCCGGCCGCAGGTGCTCCGCCCGTCGTGGAAGCTCGACACCCTCGACCTCGCCGACGCCGATGCAGGGGTCTCTCCTCCGCAGCTTCACGACTTCGTGATGGAACCGGCCGGGCAGATGTCGCTGTCGGGGTTCTTCAACGTGCCCGCGGTGCTCCGCGCCAACGCCCCCGGAGCGGTCGCCGCGCCCCTCGGCGCCTCGCGTCGCTGCATCTTGTGGAACACGCGGTACGTCTGCGCCGACTACCCGGCGAGCCCCAACGGCAAGGTCTCGGCGCTCGACCTGGCGACGGGCGCGACGCTGTGGACCTTCGACATTCGTACGGCCAAGCCGGAGTTCCTCGACATCGCGTCGACCATCTTCCTCGCGCGTCTCGTCGTGCAGGACAGCGATCGCCTCGCAGCCCTCTTCGAGGCCTACCCACGCAGCGCACCGGGCGACACGAGCACCCAGTGCCGGCGCTATTTCCTCGCGGTGATCAACGCCTCCGGACAGCTGGTGCAGGCCCAGCAGGTGGTGGACCCGCTCCTCGACGTCTGCAACCACCCGCACCCCTACGGCGTGGCCGCGGACTGGGGCGGCAACCTGTTCATCGCCTACTCCCCGACGGTCTCGAACCAGGCGCCGCTCGTGCCGGCCGACACCACGCTGTTGATGAGCTACTCGCGCGACGGCGTCTTCCGGTGGAAGCGCCTCAACGTGGGCATGCGCGGCGGTGAGCTCGCGGTCGCCCGCGGCCTGCTCTACGCCGAGTACACCAGCGTGGTGCTCGACGCGACGAGCGGCCAGCCGGTGTTCGCCCTGCCGTCGGATCTCGGCCGCGCGGTGATCTCCCGCTCACGGCTCATTCCCGCCCCGCTGGAGAACGCGACCACGCTCGCCGGTTACGAGGCGGGTGGAGTGCAGCTGCGGTGGACCTCGACGCTCCCCGGGCCATGGCGGTTCTGGTCTGATCAGGTCCGCCTCGCGAAGTGGCAGACCTCGAAGGGCCCTCGCACCGTCGCGCTCACGTGGATCAAGGACGAGAGCGGCGCGATGAGCCCGCCCCCGGCGCCGACGCAGGTCCGCTACGCGCTCTACGGCTTCGACGTGCAGGACGGGTCCGAGGCGTTTCTGTGTGAGGTCGACGTGCCGGCGCGCACGGCTCCCCAGCTCTTCGAGGTCGCCGACGGTTCCCTGGGCATGATGAACGGCGCCCTCGACTCGGGGGGCAACCCCGGCTGCAACAAGTGCGACCCCCCGCTCGCCAACAGCTCGGGGGCGTTCTTCTCCATTCCCACGAACCGGTTGTCGGTCGCCGAGGAGCCGTGGGTTGGCACCTTCGGCGGCGCCGGGCACGATCACCGCGAGAACTGATCGTCGAAGGAAGGGGAGCCCCGCCTTTCGATGACGTCAGCGCGTCAGGGGGCGCTGAACCCGCCGCGTACCCAGTCGTTGGCCACGTCGCGGTTGAACTTGAAGCTGGCGGCGACGCGGTGTTTGGCGACGGTCGCGCCCGCGTCGTCGACGGCGGTCAGCAGCGCGTACGGCTCGTACTCCTCGGGCACCTGCTCGAGCACGACGTCGTACCAGCGGCCTTCCCAGGCGATGGCGAGCTTCTTCTTGAGCGTCGCGTCGCGCTGGCGGGCCGAGCGGTCGAGCACCTCGGAGGCGGTCTTCACGAAGGTGTTGAAGGCCGGGCCGTCGAAGGGCTTGGGGTTCTTCTTGTCGCGGCCCATCACCCACGGGCTGATCAGCGCCGGCTCGGGGATGCCCTTCTTGCGGATCTCCACTGCCCAGCCGTCGTCGTCTTCGTTCTTGATGACCCGGGCGGTCCAGCCGTTCTTCCGCCACAGGGTGGGCTCCATGATGTCCGGCTCGGCCGGCGCGGTTTCTTCGGTCATGCAGAGCGCTTTACTACGCAGCACCGACACTGAACGCATGTATCGTCTATTGCCGCGTCATTGGCCTCGAATTACGGGCTGTTGCACGTTCAATTCCGGACCCGCGGACGAGTTGTAGTAAGCCGCGCCCATGAGCCGCATCGCCGTCATCATGGGGAGCGCCAGTGACTGGGAAACGCTCCAGCACGCCGCCCAGACGCTCGAAGACTTCGACATTCCGTACGAGGCCCACGTCGTCTCGGCGCACCGCACCCCGGAGCTGATGTTCGGGTTCGCCACCACCGCCGCCGACGAGGGCTTCTCGGCCATCATCGCGGGGGCCGGCGGCGCGGCGCACCTCCCGGGCATGGTGGCCTCGCTCACCCCGCTGCCGGTGCTCGGCGTGCCGGTGCAGTCCCGCATGCTCTCGGGCATCGATTCGTTGCTCTCCATCGTGCAGATGCCGGCGGGCGTGCCCACCGCGACCTTCGCCATCGGGCCGGCCGGGGCGATCAACGCCGCGCTCTTCGCGGTGCGCATGTTGGCGGTGAACGACTCGTCGTTGCGGGTGAAGCTCGCGGCGTACCGCGAAGGCCAGGCGCACAAGTCACGCACCTCGAGCGCCGAGCTGGAGCTCCCGAAGAAGGCGAAGGAGAAGAAGCCGAAGGTCGCCGCGCGAAAGAAGAAGCGCTGATGGCGACGGTGGGCATCCTCGGCGGGGGCCAGCTGGGGCTGATGCTCGCCGAGTCGCTCGACCGCCTGGGCCAGGGCGTGGTGGTGCTCGAGGCCGACGCCGACTCTCCCTGCGCGCAGCGTCGGGCGAACGTCGTCTCGGCGTCCCTCACCGACCCGCAGGCCCTCGCGGCGTTCTTCGCCCGCGTCGACGTAGCGACCTTCGACTCCGAGAACACGCCCGCGGCGCCGCTGGCCCCGTACGGCGCGAAGCTCGCCCCGTCGCTCCGCGTGCTCGAGGTGAGCCAGGACCGCGCGAAAGAGAAGACCTTCCTCCGCGACCACGGCGTGCGGGTGGTGGCCTTCGAGGTCGTCGCGCCGGGCGCCGACGTGAAGACCGCCGCGCGGGCGTTCGGCTTGCCCTGCATCGCGAAGTCGGTGCTCGGTGGGTACGACGGCAAGGGCCAACACCGGCTGCGCACCGAGGCCGACGTCGAGGCGATGCCCGCCAGCGCGCCCGGGGGCTGGGTGCTCGAGGAGGTGCTGCAGCTCGAGAGCGAGGTCTCGTGCCTCGTCGCGCGGGACACGCGCAGCGCGGTGAGCTTCCCCATCTTCGAGAACCTCCATACGCAGCACATTCTCGACCTGACGGTGGTGCCCGCGCGCATCGAGCCATCGCTGCAGGACGAGGCGCGCAAGGTCGCCGACGGCATCGCCAGCGCGCTCGAGTTGATTGGCCTGCTGACCGTCGAGTTCTTCATCGGCACCGGCCGTGACGGCGTCCGCCGGTTGTATGTGAATGAATTGGCGCCGCGGGTGCACAACTCCGGGCACGTGACGCGGCAAGCCTGCACCGTCAGCCAGTTCGACGCCCTCGCGCGCATTCTCGCGGGGGTGCCGGTGGTGCAGCCCGAGGTGCACCGCGGGGCGTGGTGCATGGGCCAGCTGCTGGGTGACGTGTGGCTCGCGCAGGGTCGCACCGGGGGCGCGCTCGACCTGACTGCGTGGAAAGACTTTCCCGACGTCGTCGATGTGTATGTGTATGGAAAGCGCGAGGCGCGGAAGAACCGGAAAATGGGCCACTTCGTCGTGCACGCCGACACCCCGGAGCGCGCGATGGACCGGGCGCTCGCGTTCCGCCGGGCCCTGGGTGGAACGACCGCCGCGTGACGTCGTTCAACGAACTCCTCGAGCGGTGGCGGAAGACGAGGCACCCGTCGACCTCGGAGCTCCTGCTCCGCATCGGCGAGAAGTTCGAGGTCGAGCTCCCGCCCCTGCCGCCGAAGAAGGGCGACGCCGCGCGCGCGTGGGTCAACGCGGTCAAGGTCGAACCCCCCGCGCACCTCACCGCGCGCCTCTCGCAGCTCGAGCGCTTCGCCAGGAGCACCTCGACCACCACGCTGTGGCCCGTCTTCGAAGCGCTCGCGAAGGTGCCGCCCGACCCGCGCATCGCCACGCTCGTCACGCGCTACCTGGTGCAGGACGTGGAGGTGGAGCTCGACCTCACCGACCGGCTCGTGCGCCGGTTGCTCGACTGCATCGAGACCCACGCCGACGACACACACTTCCGCGCCCTCGAGCTGGGGCTCTCGCTGGCGCTCCTGGGGGACGGGGTCGCGGCGCGCGCGGTGCGGGTGATGCAACGCGGTCTGGCCGCGAAGCCGGTGGGCCCGGAGGTCCCCGAGGCCGAGCGGAAGCGGCTCCTCGCGCTCGACTGGAAGGTGGACGCCGAGCCCGTCGCGGCCCCGGTGGATCCGTTCGCGGCGGTGTGGGCGGCGCCGGGGGACGACGCGCGCAAGCAGGTGCTCGCTGACGTGCTCCTCGAGCGCGGCGATGCGCGCGGGGAGTTCATCTCGCTCCAGCTCGCCCACGCGGCGCCGAAGCGACAGCAGGCGCTGCTCAAGAAGCACCGCACCACCTGGCTCGGCGGGCTGGCGGACATCGTCGAACTCAATGACAAGCGAGACGCGCTGCTGTTCGAGAAGGGCTTCGTGTCTGAGCTGTCGGTGCGCCACCACGTGAGGCGCGGCCAGTTCATGCTCGCCGCCGACGCGCGCGAGTGGGCGACCGTGCGCCGGGTGTTCCATGGGCTGCATGCGTTCTCGCACGCGATGGCGTCTCTCGAGCACGCCGGGCTGGTGCCGCTCGACGCGGTGAAGGGGTGGGGCCGCGAGGGCTTCGTGCTGCCGCTGCGCTCGGTGAAGGTGCCGGGTACGCCGGTCGCGGTCGCCGAGGCGCTGCGCGCGGCGCCCGCCGAAGTGCCCTGGGTCGGCGCGCTCTTCAACGAGTGGGAGCCGACGCGGCAGCTGCGTGATGGCCTGCCGGAGCTCGCCCAGTTACCGGGTCTCGAGCGCCTGCGCCTCGGCGCGCAGGCCTTCGACGTGTTGCCCGCGGTCCTGAAGGAGATGGGCCTCGACTGGGTGCCGAAGACGGTGACCCGGCTCGAGCTCAGTGACGGCGCAGCCCGCGTGGCCGTGTTGGCCCGCGATGGCAAGTGGTGGTCGCTGACCCTGCTCGACTTCGACCCGACGCACAGGGCGCGTTCCTGGAAGGAGGCGTTGTCGAACCTCCGCTGGCTCGAGCCGACGAGCGTGCGCGTGCAGCTCTCGACGGAGCCCACCGGCGGCGCCGAGGCGTTCGAGGCGCTGCTGCGGCGGTTCAAGCTGCCGGTCGGCGTGACGTTCGACGCCCTGCCGACAGGCTGGTGATGGTGATGACCCCCGTCAGAGGTGCGCGCCGAGCAGCCGCGTGCCGGGGCTGAAGTCGGACACCGGCGACAACGCAGACACGATGCGCAGCAATTTCTGCGGCAGCGCGGGGGTGATGAAGGGCTTGGCGACGAAGCCGTTCGCGCCGGCCTCGATGGCCTCCACCACGCGCTTGGCGCTCACCTCGCCCGTCAGCACCAGCACCGGCGTCTGCTGGCGCACACCTTCACGGTGCCGGTCGCTTCGGCGACGGCCTCGGCCGAGACCTTCGCGCGGCCCTCCGCGGCGACGTTCATCTCCACGCCACCCAGGGTGACGCTCTGGCTCTGCGCGCGGCCGGTGATCTCAGCCTCGGCCGAGACGCCGGCGCGGAGCGTGACCGTCGCGTCGAGCCCGTTGCTGTCGATCTTCCCCTGCGCGTCGACGCTGGCCTTCGCCTCGGCCTGCGCGTGCGCGGCGTACCCGGCCTCGCCGTAGCGCCCCGACACGTGGTCGCTCGCCTCGGCGTAGATGCCGGCCTTCGCTTCGCGGTTGAACGAGCCCTGCACGCCGTCGGCGTTGATCGCCAGGCGCTGCGAACCGGAGATGCCCACGCGACTGGAGACCGAGCCGTGGTCACCCTGGACGAGCGTCTTCTCCGTCATGCGATCGGCCGGCACTTCGCTCTTCCACTCCTGCTCGAGGCCCAACGCCTTGAAGATCTTGCCGACCACCGAGGTGACCTTGTCGGCCTTGTCGGTGACCGCCTTCGAGTCGGCCGCGGTCTCGCGCAGGAAGCTCTTGTCGACGCTCTTGTTCTTCTGCCAGTCGGCGCCGTCCGAGAGGGTGAACTTCCCGTCTTCGTACGTCGTGCTCGAGCGGGTGGTCAGCTCGGAGCCGTTGGCGTGCTTCTCGTTGCGGGTGACGACCGACTTGCCGTCGTCGGTGACGCGGGTCACGTCGGAGGCGGTCGCCGCGTTGCCGCGCGAGTCCTTCGAGCTGGTGCGCGACGCGGTGGTGGTGGTCTGGCCGCGGGTGCGCACGGTGTTGCGCTCGAGCGACTGCTTGTCGGTGCCGAAGACGTCGTGGGTCGCGGTGCGCGCGGTGGTGTCACCCTTCGCGTTGACCGACTCCCGGTGCTGCTCGGTCGACTTGCGGCCGATCATGTCCGTGCTGGCCGTGAACGAGCTGTCGGTGGTTCCACGCTTGCCGGTCGACGACTTGCGGAACTGGACGACAGACTCGAGCAGCTTCCCGCCGCGGGTCGTCAGCTCCTTCGAGGTCTTCGCGGTGTCGCGGCGCTTGGTGACCGAGCCGTCGGCGTTCTTCGTCACCTCGCCGGCCTTCTGCTTGCGGAAGCGCTCGACCTCGGCAGGGAACTTCAACTCACTGGAACGCTTGGTGATTTTGGTCATTGTGTGTGCCTCTGCTGGAGTTGTCGGACTCCACAGGTGCCGGGTTGTGTGCGGATCAGGAAAAGAAGCTTACAGCCCCGCGGTCTGGCCACCCTGCTGCGCGACGAGCTTGCGGCTGAACGCCTGGTCGACCTTCATCAACCACGCGCGGAACGCCGGGTACTCCTTCGCGGTGATCCGGGCGCGCGACATCACCAGCCGGCCGGTGACCTTCAGCTTCCCGTCCTTCTTCTCCACCGCGATGCGCAGCGAGCCGAAGGGCGACTCCTCCACCACCTCCGGAGGCACCTCGGGGACGATCCAGTTTGCGGGCAGCGTGTAGTTCATCGTCAGCTCGTTGACCCACACGCCGGCGAACACGAGGTCCATGTTCCGCTCGGTGAGCGGGGCGAGCCCCTGGGTGAAGGCCCGGCTCGCGCCGAAGGGGAAGAAGCGCAGCATCCCCGGGCCCGACTCCGCGTAGCGCGGCATGGCGATGCCGAAGCGCACCGTCAGCGGTGACTCGAGGTCCTTGGTGTCGCTGACCACCACGTCGCTGGCCTGCACGCCGGGGTAGCTCTGCGCCCACTGCTGCTCGAACGTCGCCACGCGCGTGGCGGGCGTCTGGTACTGCCGCCGCATCTCGGGAGCGCCCTGCCCCTTCCCGACCAGCACCCCCTTCGCGCTCGCGCTGCCGTCGGGCTTGAGCGTCACGTCGAGGGCGAGCGAGGTGGTGTTCTGCTCCGGCTCCGCCTCGGGCGTGGTGAGGAAGCGGCTCGGCGCGTCGGGCTCGATGATCAACACGTTCGCCACCCGGTCGGCGCTGGCGAGCTCGCGGCTGCCGTGGAACTCCGCGGTGCCGTCGAGGAAGAGGTCGAGCTTCGGCACGTACACGATGGCGTGGTTGAAGGCCGCCAGCGACGCGACCTCGGGCGAGAGCGTGCCGAGGTGCCGCATGCGCAGCAATACCAGCCGCGAGTCGACGCCTGCCACCTTGAGCATCGCGTAGATCAGCGAGGCCTTGTCCTTACAGTCACCGAACTTGCGCGCGAGGATCCGGTCGACCCGGTACGGCTTGTACCCGTGGATGCCGAACTCCAGCGCCACGTAGCGGGTGTTGGTGACCACGAAGCCGTACAGCGCCGCGACGACCTTCTGGGTGTCGTTGCGATCGACGCCCTTGAGCGCCGTCTCCACCGCGCGCTTGAGCTCCTCGTTGGGCACCAGCTGCTCACGCACCAGGCCCCAGTAGTAGCGGCCGACCTGTTCCCAGTTCTGGTACGTCGAGAGGTGCAGCGGCGAGGCGACCTCGGCCCAGCCCGGCATGTTCGGCTCGGGGATGAACCTGGGCACGTCCTGCGCCTCGAAGCGGTACAGCGTGCGATCGCCCTGCTCGGTGGACGCGACCTTCACCCACTTCGGCAGCGTCTCCTTGTTCCACGAGAGCGGCCGCGACTTCGGCATGTCGACCACGTAGCGGTAGTGCAGCTTCTTGAAGACGCCCTGCAGCGAGTCGACGTCGCCCCAGTAGTCCGAGAGCAGGTTCTCGACCGAGGTGTCCTCGATGCGCCACTGCATCTCGAGCACGTCGCCCGGCGCGAGCGCGGGGAACGAGAGCTGGCGGGCGCGCGCGTCGTAGTACATGCCGGTCCACGGCTCGTTGATGTTGCGCTCTTCTTCGCCGAACGAGTCGACCACGCTGCCGTCGGGCTTGGTGACGCGCGCCTTCAACACCCGCACCTCCTGGCGATCGGG
>JBBRUE010000035.1:0-17366 GCA_038248085.1 Myxococcales bacterium
CGGCCCGTGCGGTGCGCGCTCGTCTTCTTCCTGGTGTTCACGGCGTGCTCGCGGCCTCCGCCGCCGGTCCGTGACCCGGGCGCGGCGGATCTCGAACTGCAGCACGTGACCATCCGCTCGTATTCCGAGGGCGCGCTGAACGTGGTGACCACCGCTGACCGGCTCGAGGTGTTTCGCGAAGTGGGGACCCCGGGTGATCTCATCGCCCGCGACGCCGGCGTGTTGATCGTCCGCGATGGCACCCGCCTCACCGCGCCCCTGGTCACCGGAAATTTTCTATCGGGGCAGATGGAAGGCCAGGGCGGGGTGACGCTCACCGGGCCGGGCGGAGTACACGCGCGCTCCCCGAGGGTGTTCTTCGATCGCGCCCAGGGGACCGGAGGCGTCGCCTCGTCGGATGCGGGCGTGTGGCTCTCGCGGCCGGGGCTCACCACGACCGCCGAGACCTTCGTGATGGACCTCGCCGACGAGCACGCCGTCTTCGAGCAGACCAGGACCGAGCTCGTGCCCGTCGGACCGCGTCCGGCTCCGTAGCGGGCGAACATCGCGAGGCCCTTCCCTGCTAACGGGTCCATCGGTCTGCACCCGTTGCCGAGGCCACCGCTTGAGTGAAACAGCTGCGCCCGCGTCCCCTCGCTTCGCCGTGCCCCGGGCCGTCGTCCTGCTCGGTCTCGTGAGCCTGCTCACCGACGTGAGCTCCGAGGCGATCTTCTCCGTGCTCCCGATCTACTTCACGGTGGTGCTCGGGGGCTCGGCGGTGCTCCTCGGGTTGATGGAAGGGCTCGCCGACTTCGCCGCGTCGTCGCTCGATTTCGCCAGCGGCTTCGTCTCGGATCGAACGGGGCGAAGGAAGTGGCTCGCGACGCTCGGCTACGGGTTCAGCTCGGTGGCCAAGGTGCTGCTGGTCGTCGTGACCTCGGCGGCCGGGGTGGTCGGCTTCCGCATCGTGGAGCGGCTGGGCAAGTCGATCCGCGGCGCGCCGCGCGATGCGCTGCTGTCGTCGATCTCCAGCGAAGCGAACCGCGGCTTCGCGTTCGGAGTGCACAAGGCGCTCGACAAGACCGGGGCGATCGTCGGCCCGCTCATGGCGTGGCTGGTGATGCGGCAGCTGGGGCAGACCGCGCACGGGTTCCACACGCTGTTCCTGCTCGCGCTGATTCCTGCGTTCCTGGCGGTGGTGCTCCTCGCGGTGAGCGTGCCCGAGCACAGCGCCCCGCCGAAGACACGGCTCTCGCTGCGCGCCGCGCTGGCGTCGCTCGGGCCCCGCTACCGCCACTACCTCGCTGCCGCCGCGCTGTTCAGCCTCGCGTACGGGAGCTTCGCCTTCCTGCTGCTCAAGGCCAGCGCGGTCGGCTTCGAGACGGGCGAGGTCGCGCTGCTCTACGCGCTCTTCAACGGAACGTTCACCCTGGTCGCGATTCCCCTCGGCCGCATCGGCGACAAGCTCGGGCGCCGGGGGCTCATCGTGCTCAGCTACTCGCTGTACGCGCTGATGGCGGTCGGGCTCGCGCTGCTGACGACGAAGGCCGGCGTGATCGCGATGTTCGTCGTGTACGGCGTCTTCTACGCGATCGACGAAGCGCAGACGCGTGCCTACCTGGCGGACCTCTCGTCGCCGGAGACGCGAGCGACGGCGATGGGCGTCTACGGGTTCGCCACCGGCGTGGTCTATCTGCCCGCGTCCCTCATCGCGGGGGGGCTGTGGAAGGCCGCCGGCGCCCCGGCGACGTTCGGCTTCGCGGCCGGCGTCTCGGTGCTGGCGCTCGCGTTCTTCCTCGCCTTCGGCCCCGACTCGCGGCGAATGAAGCGCCTGGGGGCCGCGTAACGAGCGACCCGCTGGGTCGCCGCCGCACCATTGCGCCGCGGACGTGGGGCCGTCACGCTTGGCAGGTGCAGATCTCCGGTTTCGCCAGTGGTGTCTCGGGCCTGAAGGCCGCGGAGTCGCAGCTCGACCGTGCCGCCGCCGAGGTCGCCGACGCGACCGTGCCCACCGACCAGGTGACGCTCTCGGGCTCGGAGCCGGACCTCCTCCAGGCGACGACCGACCGCATCTCGGGAGAGCTCCTGTTCCGGGCGAACCTCAAGACCATTCAGGCCGCAGACCAGATGTCGAACGAGCTGCTCGACCTGCTCACGCGCCGCTGACGTTCGAACTGCCGGCCGGCCAGTGAGCGGGTAGGGTTCTGGGTCCCATGAACATCGTCGAGGCCCTCTCCACGCAGTTGTCGCTCGAGGAACAGTCCTCCGCGGGGCTCGCGGGCTCGATGCTCCTCCTGGTCGAGGACCTCGTGAGGGCAAAGGCCAGCTACGGCGCCGCCTCGTGCATCCGCGACGCCGTGCCCGAGATACGCGACTGGCAGATGTCGTCGCCGACGCTCACCCCCGGCCTGCTCAGCCTGGATTCATTGCCACCGGCCAACACCAGCGGGGACCTCGGCGAGTTCGTCGCCGTGCTCGCGCGCTTCGAACGCGGCGCCGACGCCGCGAACCTCGCGGTCTCGCTCTTGTCTCGATTTCTCGAATCACGGCTCGAGCCGGAGGCGCTCTCGCTCATCACCTGGGCCGTGCCGATGCTCAAGAGGCCTTGAGAGCGAGCGATGGCGACGACGTGGTCACGATTCTCGCCGTGCGACACCAGCGCGAGCGCGACTCTCACTGAAGGCCGACCCCATGACCTCGAGCTCCGACCAGACCCGCGCCACCTACGATCGCCTTGCGCCCATCTACGACGTCATCGCCGCGCCCTTCGAGTGGCCGGTGGTGCGCGCGGGCCTGGAACTCTTCGCGCCGGGCCGCGGTGAGCGGGTGCTCGAAGTCGGGCACGGCACCGGGCGCGCGCTCGAAGTGCTGGCGCGGGCGGTGGGCGACACCGGGCGCGTGCTGGGGGTGGACCTCTCACCGCGCATGGGCGAGGTGGCGCGGCGGCGGCTCGCGAAGTCGGGACTCGCCGACAAGGTGGAGCTGCGCACGGCCGACGCGACGACGCTCTCGCTCGAGCCCGCATCCTTCGACGGCGTGTTCAGCGCCTTCACCGTCGAGACGATCGCCGAGGCTGACGTCCCGCGCGTGCTGGCCTCGTGGCGCGAGATGCTGCGACCCGGTGGCCGCGTGGTGCTGGTGACGATGGCGCCGGGCGGCGGGACGATGGCCTCGCTCTACGCGTGGTCGCACCGCGCCTTCCCGCGCCTGGTGGACTGCCGGCCGCTCGACGCGCGGGCGTTGCTCGAGGCGGCGGGCTTCATCGTCGAGCGCGACGATCGCGTGCCGCTGGCGGGCCTCCCGACCGCGCTCACCCGGGCGCTGCGCCCGTAGAACGTCTGGGCTCGCCTTTTCCTGCACTCACCGGCCGACTGCCGGGTCAGGCGCACGTCTCCCTTTCCACGCCCCAACCCCAAGGACCTCCCATGCTCCGCACGATGCTGAAGACCGCCGCGCTCGTCTCGCTGTTCGCCTTCCCCGCCGCCGCTGCCGACTACAAGTGCAACAGCGGGCGCGTCGAGAAGGGTGGCAGCACGCAGTACACCTACAAGGAGTCGTCGAGCGAGATCGTCATCGAGAAGGGGGGCTCGACCAAGGGCAAGGCCGTCAAGCGCGGGTCCAAGTGGTCCGTCGAGGTCGGCGGCAGCACCCAGGCCACCTTCGAGAACGGGAAGATCGAGAAGGGCGGCTCGAGCTGGGCCACCGCCAGCGACGCCCAGCGCACCTACGACTGCAACGCCGACGTCGCGGCCACCCTGTGGGTGCTCGCCCAGAAGGGCCAGCTGTAAGTCGCGGTAACGCTTCGTTGAGGCGCAGCCGGGGGCGGTGTAGGAGCGTCGCCCTCCCGTGAAGTCCTTCGCCCCGGTTGCCATCGCCATCGCGGTGCTCGCGCTGCTCCAGGTGCTCACCGCGGGCAGTGAGTACTTCGTCTACCTCTCGCTGCTGGTGGGCGTGAACGTGGTGCTCGCGGTCAGCCTCAACGTCATCAACGGCATGACCGGGCAGTTCAGCATCGGGCACGCGGGCTTCATGGCGGTGGGCGCGTTCTCTTCGGCGCTGCTCTCGCAGTTCCTCAACCAGTACCGGCTGGGCTTCCTGCCCGAGTCGGTCGAGCGGCAGTTCTTCTTCGTGCTCTGCCTCGCGGTGGGCGGCGCGGTCGCGGGCCTGTGCGGCTTCGTGGTCGGCTTGCCGAGCCTGCGCCTCAAGGGCGACTACCTGGCGATCGTCACCCTCGGCTTCGGGGAGATCATCCTGGTGGTGGTGCGCAACACCTCGTGGCTGGGCGGCGCGCTCGGCCTGTCGGGTACCCCGCAGCACACCAGCTTCTTCTCGGTGTGGTTCACGGTGTTCATCGTGGTGCTCTTCGCGCGCCGGCTGCTGGCCTCGCCGCACGGCCGCAACCTGGTGGCGATTCGCGAAGACGAGGTCGCCGCCGAGGCGATGGGCGTCGACACCACCTCGTACAAGGTGCGCGCCTTCGTGGTCTCGAGCTTCTTCGCCGGCGTGGCAGGCGGCCTGTTCGCCCACTTCCAGAGCATCATCACCCCCGGCGACAGCTTCAGCTTCGTGAAGTCGATGGAGATCGTGGTGATGATCGTCGCCGGCGGCCTGGGCAGCACCACCGGCGCGGTGGTGGCGGCGATCGTGCTCACCCTGTTGCCCGAGGCGATGCGCGCGCTCTTCATCACCATCGGCGACGGCAACGTGGCGCTCGCCCAGAGCATCGACCAGCTGCGCAAGCCCATCTTCGGTCTGCTGCTGGTGGTGATGATGCTCACCCGGCCCCAGGGGCTGTTCGGCACCCACGAGATCTGGGACCTGCTCAAGCGCAAGAAGGGCGGGGCGGCGTGAGCGAGGTCCTGCTCCACGTGAAGAAGGTCTCCATCCGCTTCGGGGGCCTCAAGGCACTCTCGGAGTTCGACCTCGAGATCAAGAAGGGCGATCTCAAGGGCCTCATCGGGCCCAACGGCGCGGGCAAGACCACCGCGTTCAACGTGCTGACCGGGGTGTACCTCCCGACCGAGGGCGAGATCTTCGTCGGTGGGCAGAAGGTCAACGGGCGGCGGCCACACCAGATCAACCGGCTCGGGCTGGCGCGGACGTTCCAGAACATCCGCCTCTTCAAGCAGCTCACCGTGCTCGACAACGTGCGCATCGCGGTGCTGGCCGAGCGCACGCCGCTGTTCGACCGGCCGCGTGTCGAGGCGCTGCGCCGCGGGCCGCACCCCGGCCGGGCCGTGGGCGCGGTGCTCGACGCCCTCGACAACTACCGCGAGTGGTGGCGGGCGTTGATCCGCACCCAGGCGTTCCTCCGCGAAGAAGACGGCATCGAGCGGCGCTCGCGCGAGCTGCTCGAGGTGATGGGCCTCTCGCACCGGGTCGACGAGCTGGCGAAGAACCTCCCCTACGGCGAGCAGCGCCGGCTGGAGATCGCCCGCGCGCTCGGCACCCGGCCCCGCGTGCTGCTGCTCGACGAGCCCGCGGCGGGCATGAACACCCGTGAGAAGGCCGACCTGATGGTGCTGATCCGCGAGCTGCGCACGCGCTTCGAGCTGGGCATCCTGGTCATCGAGCACGACATGAAGCTGGTGATGGGCATCTGCGAGCACCTCACCGTGCTCGATCACGGCGAGACGATCTCCCGCGGGGAACCGGCCGCCGTGCGCGCCGACCCGAAGGTGATCGAGGCCTATTTCGGCGAGGCGCCCGCCCATGGCTGAGCCCCGCCGCCTCGGTGACCGCGCGCCCTGTGAGGCGCTGCTCGACGTGAAGGGCCTCGAGGTCAGCTACGGGGCCATCAAGGCGCTCAAGGGCATCGCGTTGTCTGTCGGCAAGGGCGAGGCGGTGGCGCTGATCGGCGCGAACGGCGCGGGCAAGACCAGCACGCTGCGCGCCATCTCGGGGATGCTCAAGCCAGGCGCCGGGGTCATCACCCTGCGCGGCGAGAGCGTCGGCGGCCTCAAGTCGAACGAGATGGTGCCCCGCGGGCTGGCCCACGCGCCCGAAGGCCGCGGCGTGTTCCCCAACCTCACGGTGCAGGAGAACCTCGATCTCGGCTCGTACCTGCGCCGCGACAAGGACGGCATCACCGCAGATCTCAAGAAGGTCTTCGGCTACTTCCCGCTCCTCGAGCAGCGCCGGGCCCAGCTGGGCGGCACGCTCTCGGGCGGCGAGCAGCAGATGCTGGCCATCTCGCGCGCGCTGATGTCGCGGCCCACGCTGCTGCTGCTCGACGAGCCGTCGCTGGGCCTCGCGCCGCAGGTGACGCAGACCATCTTCCGCATCCTCCGCGACGTGAACGCCCAGGGCACCTCGGTGCTCCTCGTCGAGCAGAACGCCCACCTCGCGCTCGGCTTCGCGCAGTGGGCCTACGTGCTCGAGACCGGCGAGGTGGTGATGGAAGGCACGGGCGCAGCGCTGCTCGAAAGCGAAGACATCCGCAAGGCGTACCTCGGCGACTGACTGACCTCAGGCCGGCTGCAGCGCGCTCAGCAGCGCGTCGTGCACGACCTCGTGGGTGAACGGCTTGGAGATGATGCCTGTCGCGGCGCCGAGCGCGCCAGGGTCGGGCACGAAGCCCGAGAGAATGAACACCGGCAGCGTGGGCCACTGCGCGCGAATGCGCCGCAGCACCTCGTCGCCCGTCATCTCGGGCATCGACAGGTCGACGAAGACGGCGTCGACGTCGTGGCGCGACGCGAGGACCGCCAGGCCAGTCGGGCCGTCGGGCGCGTCGAGGACCTCGAGCCCGGCACGATCGAGCAGCCGGCGCAGCGAGCGTCGCACCAGCGGCTCGTCGTCGATGATCAGCACCCGCTTGCCCGCCAGGGGCCTGGCGACCGGGCGCGGGGTCGAGGGCGCCGGGTTCGGCAGCTCGACGGGCGCCGGGAGCCGCACGGTGAAGCAGCTCCCGGCTCCGAGCGTCGAGGTCCAGGTCATCTCGCCGCCGAGTTCGCGCACGATGCCCAGCGCGGTGGCCACCCCGAGGCCGGTGCCGCGACCGGGCTCCCGGGTGGTGAAGAAGGGTTCGCCGAGCCGGCGCAGGGTGTGCTCCGTCATGCCGCTGCCCGTGTCGGTGACGGTGAGGCAGGCCTGCGCACCGTCGCGCGTGAGGGCGACGTGGAGCGAGGGGGCGCGCGCGTGCTCCATGGCGTCGCGGGCGTTGACGCAGAGGTTGAGCAACATCTGCTGCAGCTCGCTCCGCCGCGCCCGCACCACGACGCGTTCCCCGGGCGCCGACGACGTGACGACGATGCGCTGGTCGAAGGTGCGCCGGCACAGGCCGAGCACGTCGGCGAGCAGGGCCCCGCAGTCGACGAGCGAGAGCTCCGGCGAGGCGTCGCGCCGCACGAGCTGGCTCAGCTGCCGCACCAGCTCGCTGGCGCTCTGGGCGGCCTGCCACGCGTCGTCGAGGTCGCCCTTCAGGTGGTCGGGCGCGTCGGCGCGCAGCCGCTGGAGGTTGGGCACGATGGCCGAGAGGATGTTGTTGAAGTTGTGCGCCACGCCGGCGGCCAGCAGGCCCAGGCCTTCTTGTCGCTGCGCGTCGCGGAGGCGCTCGGTGAGCCTTCGTTGGTCGGTGACGTCGAGGAGCAGCCCGTACATCACCCGGCCTTCGGGCGTCTGCCGCGGCGCAGAGAGCCGCATGCGCGCGGCGTGTTGCGGCTTGCCCGGGGGCCCGACGCGCAGCTCCTCGTCGAGCACGCTGCCTGCCTCGAGCAGGCCGGCCCGTGCCTTCGCCCGCGCCAGGTCCTCAGGGTGCACGCGGCTCATGAAGGCCTGCGCGTCGCGCAGCACCTCCTCGGCGGTGACGCCCAGCAGTTCCTGCACGCCGGGGCCGATGTAGTTGAACGCGTCGGTGCCGTCGGGTCGCTGGAGGTACTCGAAGACGACACCGGGGACGGCCTCGGTGACCAACTGCAGTCGCGCGCGTTGTTCGGTCAGCGCCTCGAGGGCCAGTTGCTCGCGGGTGACTTCGACGAAGGTCGCCACCACGCCGCCGCGGGTCGCGCCCGGCTCGAACCGAATCGCGTCGGCGTTGATGCGAACCCACAGCCGCCGGCCGTCGCGATGCACGAGCTGCACGAGGCGGTTGCGGGTGGGGCCGCCGGTGCGGAGGGTCACCGCGATGGGGTGCTCCGAGAGCGGGAACTCGAGCCCCTGCTCGTCGAGCGTCCGGTACGAGACCACCGGGGGCGCGAGGGCGTTCTGCGGCGTGACGGTGAGCCCGAGCATCTGCTCTGCGGCCTGGTTGCAGGTGAGCAGCTGGCCGCGCGGGCCGAGCACGACGAGGGCCTCAGCCATCGCGCCGAGCACGGTGCGGTAGTTGGCGTCGCTCAGGCGCAGGGCTTCGGCGGAAGCGGCGCGCGCGTCGACCGTCGGCGTGACGTCGGTGAAGGTGGTGACGACGTCGAGCACCTCGCCGTCGGCCGACAGGCGCGGACACGAAGTCACCTGCAGCCAGACCCGGCGGTCCTCGGCGGTGTGGCGCACGCCGAGCACCACGCCCCGCACGATGCGTCTCTCGCGCAGCGCGATCGACGCGGGGTGCGCCGCGCCCGGGCACGGCGTTCCGTCGGGGTAGATGGCGTCCCACGACGCGTCGTGGCTGGAGCGGCCGTCGAGCGGAGCACCGGGCTGCAGGCCGAGCAGTCGCCGCGCCCACGGGTTGGCGAAGCTCATCCGCGTCGTCGTGTCTTGCACGACGACCCCTACCTCGATGCTGTCCACCACCCCCCGGGGTTCCACGCGCACCAGCGTAGCGGGCCCCTCAGCGAACGTCAGTGGGTGCTTGCGTGGGCTCCGGGAGAGGAGGCGCCACCAGGACCCCGGAATGGCGTCCATAGGTGACGGTGTAGCGCTGGTCGGGGGCGAGGACGGGCCACGGGTTGTAGAGGACGTACTCGACGAACCGGCCGCTCGGGAGCCGCAGCGAGTACCCGGCGCGGCGGGACTTGAGCGGGCGTGCCCCCGGGCTCTGCAGGGCCTCGCCCCGGATCGCGTCGGCGAACCCGAGCGCCGCGGCCCACGCGACGGAGACCGCGGCGATGGCCAGCAGCGCGGCGCCGCTGCCCCGCGCGAGGAGCGGCCAGTGCCACTTCGTCCAGGCGGTGAAGGCGAGGACGCCGAAGAAGGTCGACAGCGAGAGCAGCAGGCCGGCCTTGGCGGCGAGGGCGACACGAAAGCGCGGCGAGATGGCGATCATGGGAGCGGGAGGTGGACCCACTGCGAGGGCAGCTGGTCGCCGCGATCGAAGACCACCACCAACTGCTTTCCATCGGGGCTGAGCGTCAGGCCCTCGGGCTTGAGGCCGGGGAAGCGGTGCAGCAGCACGGGCTTCGCGTCGGGTCCGTCGAGGCGCCACACGGCCCCGCCGCCGTCGGGCTTGCCGGACTTGGGGGCGTTCGCGGCGAGCACCATGCGGCCGCCGGGGAGGAAGAGGAGGTCGGTCACGCCCTCGGGCACGAGGGTCCCCTCGGCGTCAGGGACCTCGAGCATCGGGCGGCTCCACACGGCCGGCTTGGCGGGCGCGCCCTTGAAGACCGCGGCGATGTCGCCGATGCGCACGATCGCCGCGCGCCCGGTCGCGTCGAGCGGCGCCTTGTGGCCGACGAAGAGCGCCCCGTCGCGGAAGGCGATGGCCTCGATGTCGAGCTCGTCGTCACGGCCGGTGATCAGCTGATCGAGCGCGAGCGTCGAGAGATCGAACCGCCCGGAGACCCGGAGCCGCTCGCCTTCCAGGGTGAGCCACAGCAATTGCCGGCGCGCGGGCTTCGAGTTCCCCTTCTTGTTCTTGGTGTGGGAGGTGGTGAGGAAGAACGTGCCCGGCGGGCCGGGGGTGATGCTCTCGCCGTCGTCGAGTGACTCGAGGCCTTCGATCACGCGCGGGGCCGCGTCGTAGTGGCCTTCCGCGTCGAGCGTGAACAGCCAGGGCGCATGCCAGCTCGCAGTGTCGAGGATTCCCGTGTCGTCGCTCACCGCCAGGTACCGGGAGATCGAGGGCACCCAGGTGATGCCGCTGAGCTCGGGTGTGCAGGACTTTGCCGCCAGTTCTTTCGGGACGGCGACGTCGACCGGCGCAGGTGTCGGTGCCGCAGCGAGGAGGGACACGAGGAGTGACAGCACGCGACGGTTCTCGCACGGCCGTAAGGTGCGGCGCCAATGACACGTCCGCGCTGGTGCGTCACCCCGTCGAAGCGGCCGGTGCAGCGGGTGGGAGGCTCCGCCCGGGTGACGTCATCGAGGTGAAATAGCGGGCGTGCTCAGACCTCGGTCGGATCGCGCCCCAGGAAGGTCTCGAGGCTCAGGCCTTGCGCGAGCGCGGCGTGCGCCGGCGTTCCCAGGGTAGACAGCAGGTCTTCCGGCCCGCGCACGAAGCGGCGCATCAACGCGGCCATGCGGGCCCGCGCCTCGTCGAGCCGGGCGCGGGTCACCACGCCCTGTTCCACGGCCTTGACCAGCGACTCGATGGCCCGGCGCTGCACGTCGGCGTGGTGACAGACGAGGAAACAATCGACCCCCGCGACCGTGCCCTCGACCACCGCGCGCTCGATCGAGAAGTGCTCGCTGATCGCCTTCATCTCGAGATCGTCGCTGACCACCACGCCCTGGAACCCGAGCGCCTTGCGCAGCAGCCCGTCCATCACCCGCGTGCTCATGGTGGCCGGGACGCCGGGGTCGAGCGCATCGAAGATGACGTGCGCGGTCATCACCGACGCGAGGCCGGCCTTCGCGTAGGCGGCGAACGGCAGCAGCTCCACCTTCTGCAGGCGCTCGAGGTCGTGCGGGAGCGAGGGGAGATCGAGGTGCGAGTCTTTCGCGGTGTCGCCGTGCCCGGGGACGTGTTTGGCGCACGACGCGACGCCGCCGGCCTCGAGCCCGTGCGCGAGGGCGACGCCGAGCCGCGCGACCTCCGCCGGGTCGCGGTGGAACGAGCGATCGCCGATGACCGGGTTCGCCGGGTTGGTGTCCACGTCGAGCACCGGCGCGAAGTCGACGTCGAAGCCCATCGCCCGCACCTCGAGCGCCAGCAGCCGCCCGGCGCGCTCGACCAGCGCAGCGTCACCGGTGAGCCCGAGCTGGCGCATCGGCGGCAGCGCGGTGAACGGAGCCCCGCGCAGCCGCGCGACGCGGCCGCCCTCCTGGTCCACCGAGGCGAGCAGCGGCCGGCCCGCGTGGGTCTTGAGCGCCTGCACCAGGCCCGCGACCTGCCCGGGCGACTCGACGTTGCGCTTGAAGAGGATGAGGCCGCCCACCCCGTCGTCGATGAGCCGCTTCACCTCAGCGTCAGGGCCCGTGCCCGGGAATCCGACGACGAAGAGGCTGGCGCACTCGCTGAAGAGACTCATGGAGCGACCTCACTACGCCTGCGTTACAAGCTCAGCAAATGATGCGCTCGCTGGTGCTGGCCTCGTTGGTTCTCGTCGCGTGCAAGACCACCGAGCATGCCCGTCACTCGTTCGACGACGCCGATGCCTGGGCCGCGCAGTTCGAGGACCCGAGCCGCGAGCAGTGGCAGAAGCCCGCCGAGGTCATCGCCACGTTCGCGCTGCCGCCCGACGCGAAGGTGGCCGACCTCGGCTCGGCCACCGGTTACTTCGCGGTGAGAATCGCGAAGGTCGTGCCGCAGGGGCAGGTCTACGGCGTGGACGTCGAGAGCTCGATGGTCGACTACCTCACCAGGCGCGCCGAGCGGGAGCAGCTGGGCAACCTCACCTCGCTGCTCGCGGCCTACGACGACGCGAAGATCCCCGAGCCGGTAGACCTGATCCTCATCGTCAACACCTACCACCACATCGAGGCGCGCCCGGCGTACTTCACCAGGCTCGCCCGCTCGCTCAAGCCCGGGGGCCGCCTGGCGATCATCGACTTCACGCCCGCCTCGAAGAAGGGGCCGCCGGTCGAGGGCAAGGTGCCGCCGGCGCAGGTCGAGGTCGAGCTCGAGCAAGCGGGCTACGCGCTCGCCGTCTCCCACGCCTTCCTCCCCGAGCAGTTCTTCCTCGTCTTCACCCACCCGTGAGCCCGTCGAGCCAGTGGTCCCTCAGCGACGGGGAGGCGACCCACCGGGAGTTCCCGCGCACGTTCTCCATTCCGCGCGGGGCCGTGCGACGCGCGCTCCCCATCGGGAGCCAGGTGCGGTTGACCTTCCGGCTCAAGCGACCGCCCCCCGAGGGTCCGCGCGCCGAGCGCCTGTGGTGCCGCGTGCGCGTGCAGTCGGGTGACGGCTACGTCGGCGAGCTGCTCGATCGGCCCGAGTACCTGACGGATCTCGTGCAGGGCGGCGAGGTGTCCTTCGAGCCCCGGCACGTCATCGCGGTGAAGTACGCAGAAGATCGCAGCCTGCGTACGCTGGTGGGCGCGGATCTCGGCGTGCTCCGCGCTGGCCTGCAGCCCCAGTGGCTCGCGCGCGCGGAACCCCACCTCGTCGCCCCTGGAGGTCAGGACAGCGGGTGGCGCGTGTTCTCCGGAGTCGACGCCATGCCCCGGGTGCGGGCGGTGACGGCGAAGACCCTGCTCGACTCGTGGCCTGCGCTCGAGACGGTGCTCGACGGGCTGACCACCGGGCTGTGGCGCTGGAGCGAAGAAGAGCTCGAGTTCGTCAGCGCGCCCACGCTCCCTGAAGGACTGGCGCGCGCCCTGTCGGGAGGCCTGGGGCGAGTTCACCCCGCGCCGGTGCGGCCCGATCAGAACGCCCTCGTGACGCGGCGGGTGCTCGACCAGTTCCCCGCCCGCGCCGAGCGCTTGCCGCCGCCGAAGGGCCGCGCCGATGACAGCGGGTGGTGCTTCTTCGTGGGTGACGAGACGCCGGGCGAGCTCGACGACGCGAAGAACTTCACCGCGGTGCCGCTGGGCCGGTTGATGGTGCTCTACCCGGGCCTCGAGCGGCTCACCGGCGAGGCCGGCGAGCACGCCTGGGAGTGGGACGACGCGCTGGGGGACTACCGGCGCGTCGAGTAAACTCCGGGCGGCCGGTCGGCGACTGCGACGCGTGTTCTCGACGACGATCCGCGCGTGCCAAGTGGGCGCCTCGAGCGGCGCGGAGTGGGCAGAGTGTTCCGTGCCGTCGTTGGTGCCGGGGCGGTATGCGCTCCCCGAGGGCGCCTTGGTCGTCACTGACGGTGGCGCCCGCCGCTGCGAGCGTTGACCTCAGACGTACGCCTTGGCGCGTGAACTGGTGCTCGTCACTCGAACGAGAAGGCCTCGAGGTCGTGAGCTGGCGCAGAATCAGTACGGCGCGCCGAAGCCGAGCACGACGCTCAACGAGCGGGTGCGGCGCCAGACGCCTTCCTGGCCCGTCTGGGGGTTCTCGGTGTTGCCCTCGATGGTGCCGATGCTGCCGTCGGCGTTCACCTTCTCGACGATGCCGATGTGGTCTGCCTCGCGATCGCCGTCCCAGTCGAAGAGCACCAGGTCACCGGGCTGCGGGTTCGACCGCCCCTTCCAGCCCCCATCTGACTTGAGCTGGTTGACCACGCTGGGGCAGTACGGGTCGTTCATCGAGCCGCCGGCCTTCTGGGTCACGTAGCTGACGAAGTCGGCGCACCACGCCTCGGCGCCGCGGCCGAAGGCGTTGGGGTACTTGAGCGCCGCGCCGCGGTTGGTGCCCGACTCGGTCGTGCCCAGCTCAGCGCGGGCGGCATCGAGCACGCGGGCCCGCATGTCGCTGCCGGAAGGCGGAGGCGGCGGCGCGACGACCGGACCTGCCAGCGCGCTCCAGGTGCTCGGCCCGGCGACGCCGTCGGCGTTGATTCCCTTCGCGCGCTGAAAGCGGACGAGCGTGGCGCGGGTGTCGGGGCCGAAGCTCCCGTCGACGCCGCCGACGCTGAAGCCGTGCCGCTCGAGGCCGTTCTGCAACTTCTCGACGTCGGCGCCGAGGTCACCGACGCGCAGCTCCGGCACGTTGCCCGCGGGCGTCGGCGCCGGGGTGTTGGTGCGCAGCGCCGACCAGGTGTTCGGGCCCACCACGCCGTCCACCGTCAGGCCGCGCGACGACTGGAAGCGCCGCACCGCCGCCTGGGTCATCGGGCCGAAGTCGCCGTCGATGGGTCCGGTCGGCACGCCCGCGCGCTTGAGGAGGTTCTGCAGCTCGCTCACCGCCGCCCCGAAGTCGCCGCTGGCGAGCTCAGGAGAAGAGGAGGGCGCGACGATTCGGTTGGTTCCAACGGAGCGGGCGGCGGAGATGGGCACGGGGTGTCCTCCAAAGGGCTACTGCTCACATTGTCGGATTCAGGGATTCCCGAGTTTCTTCAAAGGGTTAGGTGTAGATGTTTTGACACTGCCTACAGTGTGGGTCTGGACTGGGCCCGCTCCGGTTTGTGGAGCAGGGGCACGCCGACCGGCCCTCTGCACGAAGAAGTGTGGGGGCGTGAGCACCCGGGGGGCGGCCCCATTAGGTTGCCGCGGTCCATGAGCGAAGAGCGTTCTGCCGAGACCACCGAAGCCAGCCTCCGCGACATCCCCGTGCTGTTGTTCGCGCGGGGGCTGGTGTTGCTCACGGTGATGACGAGCCTCATCGTCGGGCTGCACTGGTACCTGGGCGCGCGGTTGATCCGCGATGCGCAGGTGCCCGAGCCGTTCGCCACCATCGCCTGGGTCGCGCTGTGGGGCTTCTTCGTGTCGATCTTCGGCGGCTTCCTCGGTGGGCGCTTGTTGCCCCGGCCGGCGGCGAAGGTCTTCCAGTGGTTCGGCTTCGTGTGGATGGGCGCGTTCGGCTTGCTGCTGGTCAGCACCGCGGTGACCGATCTCGGCCTCTTCATCGCGAGCAAGCTGACGGTGGTCGACGCGAGCTGGCAGCCGGCCCGCGCGCTGGGGATCTTCCTCGTGGTGGTGCCCGCGTTGCTCTACGGCTTCTACGTCTCGCGCCGCCCGGAGACGAAGCGCATCACCGTCGACATTCCCGGGCTCGACCCGTCACTCGACGGCTTCCGCATCGTGCAGCTCTCCGACGTGCACATCGGCGAGACGCTGGGCCGCGACTTCGCGCAGCAGGTGACCGATCAGGTCAACGCGCTGAAGCCGGATCTCGTCGCGGTGACCGGCGATCTCATCGACGGCTCGGTGGCCAGGCTGCGGGACGAGGTCGCGCCGCTGGGCGGGCTGCGCGGGAAACACGGCGTGTTCTACGTGACCGGAAACCACGAGTACTACCACGGCGGTTCCGCGTGGGAGGCGGAGGGCCGGCGGCTGGGCTGGACGGTGCTCCACAACGAGCACCGCGTGGTGGGTGAGGGGAAGCTGGTGATCGGCGGGGTGACCGACCTCGAGGGCGCCCGCTTCTCGGAGGTCCACGCGCCGCGCGTCGATCTCGCCTTCGCCCAGGCGCCCGAGGGCGTGCCCCGGGTGTTGCTCTCGCACCAGCCGCGCTTCGCCCGTCACGCGAAGGACAGCCAGGTGTCGCTCATGCTGTCGGGCCACACCCACGGCGGGCAGATCTTCCCCTTCATGTTCTTCGTGAAGCTCCAGCAGCCGGTGATCGGCGGCTTCGCGACGCTCCACGGCGTGCCGACCTACACCAGCAACGGCACCGGGTACTGGGGGCCTCCCTTCCGCATCGGCCCCCGCGGCGAAGTGACGGAGATCACCCTGCGCCGGACCGCGGCTTGACGCTGGGCCCGTCCCCCGGGGACGCTGCGCGCCGCGCATGCAGCCCACCACCTCTGAGACGACCCTCCCCGCCGACGCGCTGACCGGCGGACCGTTGACGAGGGCGCGCCAGGAGCTGTGGCGGCAGCTGCCGGCGTGGATGTTCTTCATCTACGGCGTGCTGCTGCTCAACACCGAGCTGACGAACTTCAGCCCGGCCCGCGGCGATCTCGCGCACACCGTGGTCTTCCCGCTGTCGGTCTTCGCGCTGTACCAGGTGGTGCGCTTCACCAGCGGGCGGGCCACGCGCCGGGTGCTGATCACCAGCCTCGTGCTCGCCTTCGGGCTGCCGGTCTTCACCTTCTTCTGGCACCGGCCCTCGCCGCTCGCGCACGACACCCTGCTGCGCATCTACGAGTGGTCGAACTTCGCGTGGGCCGCGCTGCTGGTGTGGCACCTCTGGGCCCACGAGCGCACGCACGTGACGCTCTTCTTCGGCGTCGGCCTGCTCTACGGCGCGGTGCTGGAGAACGGCGGCATCGTGCTGGGCTTCTTCCACGAGACCAACCTCACCGACACGATGGTGCGGCCCTTCGTCGCGCCGATCGCCACGATGATCGGCTGGAGCGTGGTGCTGGCGATGGCCACCTTCATCACCTGGGGCCTGCGCAAGCGCCTGGCGTGGTTGCAGCGCTCGGCGTTGCTCTCGGCGCTCGCGGTCGGCTCGTTCGCCACGCTGCTCGACCTGCAGATCGACCCCATCGCCACCGCGGTCGGGTGCTGGGTGTGGCACGAGTCGCTGCCCGGCTGGTTCCACGGCGTGCCGCTGGTGAACTTCATCGCGTGGATGTGCGCGCTGGTGCCCTTCGGGTACGTGCTCTTCCGCGTGCAGGAGCGGCGCGGCATCGCCGATGGCGCGAAGTGGTCACCCGACGACCTGCTCTCGTTGTTGGCCTGGGCGCCGGCGGGGCTGGTGCTCGCGGCCGCGTCATTCATCGGCGTGACGCTGGGGTTCGAGGGCGTGCACGGCCCGAGCTGGACGCTGCTCAACGTCTTCACCGCGCGCGTGCTCTCGCTGTTCTGACGAGCTCGACGCCGAACCGTGCAGCAACGTGCACAGGCCTGTGAGGTCGGTTGCACGGAAGCCCCCGGCCGCGGTCGCCGCGCGTCTGCTTGCGGCTGGTTGCGGGTGCGTCTGGGGTTTGCACGGAGGGTCGTCATGCTCACGACCCGCCCTGATGGAACCCCGGTGAAGAACCTCTCAGCGACCCGCGCGATCATGCCCCTGCTGATGCGCACCCGCTCGGAGTCGACCGTCTACTTCGAGCAGGAGTTCGACGTGACGGAGACGATGCGCTTCGTCGACCGCTACAACGCGGCGCACCCGGGAGACCGCATCACGCTCTTCCACGTCTTCATGTGGGGGGTGGGGCACGCGCTCCACGAGCGCCCGCGCCTCAATCGCTTCGTGTCCGGCGGGCGCCTCTACGATCGCAAGGGCGTGTGGCTCTCCTTCGCGGCGAAGAAGAAGAAGCTCGACGACGAGGCGGCGCTGGTGACCATCAAGCGCGAGGTGCCGAAGGCCGCGACCCTGGCCGACGTGGCGAAGCTGCTCAACGCCGACATCCGCAGCGGCCGCAGCGACGCGCCTCGCCCGGAGGACCGCGAGCTCTCGCTGGCGAACTCGCTCCCGTTGTTCCTGGTGAAGTTCGCGCTCAACCTCATGCGCTGGGCCGATCGCTGGAACGTGTTGCCCGCTTCGGTCATCGCGCACGACCCGCTGTACACGAGCATGTTCGTCGCCAACC
>JBBRUE010000036.1:0-17326 GCA_038248085.1 Myxococcales bacterium
CAGCTCGGCGGCGCGATCGACGTCCTTCTCGAGGAGGTACCGCTCAGCTTCGACCAGCAGGGGCAGGATGTTCATGACAGCGATCCTTCGATGAGGGTGCCGTGCTTCTCGGAGGTCTTGATGCCGCCGTCCTTCTTCGGGCTGGCCCCGTGCTCTGTTCCGCTGTCGCCGTGTTTCGTTTCCTTCGTGTCTTTCGCGCGCTGGGAGTCGACCTCCTGCTTCGCCGCCGACGCGGCCGCTTTTCCGATCAGCGGAGCGATCTGCTTGATGGCCGCGGTGATGGCCTTGCCGGCGTGCGCTCCGTCCCCCTTGCCGCCGTCGAAGAGGCCGGCCACGGCGCCGAAGAGGCCGCCGATGATGTCGCCCGCCACGCCCACCAGGTCGCCCACCACCTTGCCGAAGACCTTGGTGTCGAACTCAAAGTTGATCTTCACCATCGCGCCGACGCCGGCCGCGATGCCGAGCGAGAACTGCAGCTTGAACTTCCCGTCCTTCTCGAGCCCACCGTTGATCTCGGCCTTCGCTCCAGCGCCCGCCCACACCTCGGCTTCGATGCCGTAGCCGATGCCTGCGATGCCACCCTTCGCGGAGTACCCGGCGCGAGCGCCCGCGAAGGACTCGGCCTTGGCGTTGATGACCGCTTCGGGCGGGTCGAAGGTCACCGCCGCGCGGCCGGTCGCCTTGCCGCCGGCTCCTGCTTCGGCGTGCGCGTCGGCGTGGCCCGCGATGATGCCGTCGGCGATCTGCAGGTTGGTCTCGGCGTCGCCCTTCGCCATGGCGCCGACCTCTGCCCTGCCGGCGGCGCTCACTCCATCGGGGCCAGCCCGCGCTTCGCCGTAGAGCCGCGCGTAGACCTCCGCTGATACTCTCGCGCGACCGTCGATGGAGCCGACGTCGGTCTTGATGCTGCCTTCCGCTTCCGCTGAGACACCAGCGCTCGCTTCGGCGCCGCCGCGCACGCCGACGCCGCTCCCATCGATGAAGGTCTCGCTGAAGCTGTCGGCCTTGGCGTGGGCTTCGGCTGCGGCGCGGCCCTTCGCCTTGAAGTGCGCGTCGCCGGTCTCGCCTGAGACTTCGACACGTTCCTGCACGCCGGTGTGGTGTTCGTCCTTCGGGAGCGGGCCTGATTTCTGCGCCTGCTTCCCCGCGAAGTCGAAGATCGAGCTGAGGATCGCGCCGAGGTCGAACTTATTGGCGGCGTCGGCGCCGTTACTTTGCGGGTGTTGCGCGCCGTCGAAGAGAGCGCCGATCGCCTTGAAGAGGTCGAACGCCTGGTCGGCGGTCGGGGTCTGTCCGTTGGCGACGTTGCCGACGAAGGCGCTCGCCGAGTTCGCCTCGGGCTTCTTGGTCGGCTTGTTCAAGTCGCGCGCGGCGGAGCGCATGTCGACTTCAGGGCCCGTCAGGCCCGTCATTCCCAGCCGGCTTCCGATTCCATCCACGCTCATCACGACCTCCAGGGTGTGGAGGGCTCGTGTGCACGGGGTCGGCCAAGCAGCTGCCGCGTGAAATCGCCGGGTTCAGTCTTGCGGGTCGTCCCAGTCGGCGGACTCGCCGGGGCGTTGCGAGTCGAGCCAGCCCTGGAGGATGAGGATGGCGGCGACCTGGTCGATCACTTCCTTCCGCTTCTTCGCGGACACGTCGGCTTCGTGAAGCGAGCGGTGCGCAGCGACGGTGGTGAGGCGTTCATCCCAGTAGAGGACCGGGAGCGTCGTGGCCGCTTCGAGCCCCGCTCCGAACTTCCGGGTCGCTTCGGCGCGCGAGCCCTCGCTGCCGTCCATGTTGAGCGGGAGGCCGATGACGAAGCGGTCGACCCCGTACTCCGCGACGCGGACCGCGAGCGCCTCGAGGTCCTTTCGGGGGCCACGACGCTCGAGGGTCGGGAGCCCCTGGGCGGTGATGCCCAGCTCGTCGGTGACCGCGAGGCCGATGGTCTTCGTACCGAGATCGAGTCCGAGGGCGCGCATCGCTGGGCACCCTACGTCTCGCGATGCGGACTGTCATTCGCGCGGGCGTGGACTGAGTGCAGCGCGCAACTGCGCGGAAGTCGGTTGGTGTTCAGCTGGCACAGCTCCTGCGAACAGGCGGTCCAACCAACGGGCATTCCGCCCACTTTCGGGGAGGCAGCACATGGAAGCGGTCAGCAACAGCATTGCCAGCACGGTCGAGCATTCTCAGACGAGCGAAGTTCACCAGACCACAGCCCCAACGGCTTCCGGGGGGCAGTCCGGGTTGAACTCCATCGGTGACCACAGCTCGGCGCCGCAGGCGACGACGGGAGGGCCGACCGACCACTCGCGCGAGGCCACGACCAACAGCCCGGTCGGCTATGCCGCGACCAAGGACATGGTCGAGGAGCGACTGGCAGATCGCGAGGACTACCAAGACCTGAAGGAGACCTTGGCAGAGGCCGAGCAACTCGCTTCAGACTTCACCCTCGTCGAGAGCCACTCGCTTTGCGCCGGTGACGGCGTGCTGACCCTCGCCGACATCAACGCGGTAATCGACGATCCCCTGCGCTCCGATGACGTCCGCGCGGCGGCGAGACGGCTGCGGGACAACCCGAGAGTGTGGACGGGTTTTGCGAAGAAGGGCGACAACCGAGCCAGTCAGGCCGACGTGGCTGCGTTCATCAGTGGACTGAAGAGCCAGATGAAAGCGATCAAGGACGAGGTGAAGGCAGAGGTGAAGGAGGAGGTCGCCGCTACCCGGACTGCCAACGCCGCTGCTGGGGGCGCGAACGCGACTGGAGCGTCAGCACAAGCCGGGTCCGGTGCGGGTCCGCAGGCGGCTGCAGCGGTCAGGGCAGAGTCCGAGGCGTCTCTGCCGAAGCCGGTTCCCTCTTCAGTCAGCGGGCTCGAGGGGGCCTCTGAGAACATGAACAACATGATCGGCTGGGGGGAGGCCGAGATCGACCGCCTCACCACCCTGATGAGCAAGACGGACGATCCTGCAGTGCTCAAGCAGCTCGAGAACAAGATCAACCAGATGACCCGTCGGATGCAGCAGATGACTGCGCTCATGAACCAGGTGATGACGATGATGTCGAACATCTCGAAGATGTACTCGGACATCGCGATGAACTCGGTTCGCAACCTCCGTTGAGGACACGACCATGACCACCCTCGCACAGGAGTTCGGTTTCACCGCAGACCAGGCGCAGGCCATCACCGCGAAGGCGTTCGACCTCCTCGAAGCCGGCGACCTCGATGGGGCGATCGTCATCTTCGACGGCCTGCTCGTCCTCAATCCGAACGACGCCGCCATCCACGCGGCACTCGGCTCGGTGCTCCACGAGCAGGGTAAGCTCACCGACGCGGAGGCCGCCTACGACACCGCGATCAAACTCGACGCCAACACCGTGCTCGCCCGGGTCAATCGGGGCGAGCTGCGCTGCAAGCGGGGCGAGAAGGGCGGAGTCGACGATCTCCGCGTCGCCGCCTCCATCGAGTCCGCCGTCCAGGCCCGGGCGCGCGCGCTCATGCGCCGGTACGCGCAGTAACTGGCTGATTTCAAAAAGGCGAACGAGACGGCGATCAGTTTGAAGACCTGCGGCAACTGATGTCGTCAGGAGGGCTCATGCCCCGTCTCGTTCGCCTGTTGGCCGTGTTGTCCATCGTCGGAGTGTCTGCGCCCGCCTTTGCCTGTCGTGGCCCGATGCGGTCGGGTATCGGCATTCAGCTCGGCAGCGTCTTCTTCGGATTCTCCAAGCACCACCAGGCACCGTGTGCCTACGTCGTGGCCCAGGCCGTGCCCCTGCAGCCGCTGCCACCGGTCTCCTATTACACGCAGCAACCGGTCGTGTACGTCGCGCCGCCTCCGCAGCAGGTCGTCTATTCCAACCCGCCCATCGTCTACGCGCAGCCGGCCCCGATGCCCGTCGTCCAGGCCAGGCCCGTGCCTCCGCCCGCCGACAACCGGCCCGGGTTCCTCGCCTTCAAGTACATGCCGGGCGTCTCCTCGACCATCGCGATGACCAATGGTGACGTGAACTTCGGAGGCCCGACCTTCGCCCACTCTCCGGGCATCGAGCTGCGCCTCGCGCGCTGGTTCTCGCTCCGCAGCGACCTCGAGTTCCGCAAAGAAGGGCGCACCTGGGACATCCTCGGCGTGAAGCTGTCGCTGCTCCCCAACTCGCCGGTGAAGCCGTACGCGTCGGTGTCCTTCTCGGGCAACGAGAACTACGGAAACCCCGGCAAGTACTCGTTCGGCTTCGCGGGCGCGGCAGGGCTCGACGTGATGATCGGGAAGTACTTCTTCCTCGAGGCCGAAGCGCGTTACCGCGTGACGCCGGGTGCCTGCTGCTCCGAGGTGCCGGCCTTGACCGGGCTCATCGGTGGCGGCGTCGCGTTCTTCTGAATCGCCTCGACGCGCTCGAGGATCGTCGGGTGCGAGACGCCTGACAGCACGTACCAACGCGGTGGATCCGGATCGACCTTGTTGATGCGCCCCAGCTTCACCAGGAGCGACGTCAGCGAGACCGGGTCTCGCGTCAGCTGAAGCGCGAAGCGATCGGCTGCCGATTCCCGCTCGCGCGAAAGGCCCGCGCTGATCGGCGTGATCACCGTGGTGGTCAGGTCGAAGGCGAGCACCAACAACGGCAGCACGCGCACGTCGCCCCGCTCGGTAATGCCGAACCATCCGCGCTCCGTCGAACGCCGAAACAGCCACTCCACGAAGCCGAGGAGCGCGAACACGGCGAGCGGCGTGAGAATTCGCCCCGGCCAACGCGACTCGCTCACGTGCCCCGCCTCGTGTGCGACGGCGGCGACGATCTCCACCTCGCTCATCGCCGCGAGCAGGGTGTCGGTGAGCAGGATGGTTCTCGTCGGTCCGGTGCCGGCGAACGCCGCCTGAACGCGAACGCTCTTCTCTCCGGTGTGCACCACGAGGATGTCGCCGAAGGGAATCGCCGCCCCCTCCAGGAGGGACGTGAGCCGGGTTCTCAGCGATCCCGCCGGCAAGGAGGTCTGGTTCACGTACAGCCGCGCCCGGTACGGGTCGAGCGCGGTCGACACCACCAGCGCCAGGGACGCCGCGATTCCGACCAGCCACCACCACCGCTTCGTCCGCCGTGCGACGCCGAAGAGACCGAAGGCCAGCGCCGTCACCGAGGCGACCATGATCGCCTGGCTCTTGACTCCGTCGAGCAGGAAGGCGCCGAACGACTGTTGCGAGAGCCCGAACTCCCGCTCGCGCACGAAGCCGAACCACACGTCGATCGGCACCGTGATCAGCGCGAAGAACCCGAAGAACAGCAGCGCGAAGATGACCGTCGCCGCCCACCCCTCGCCCTTCCAGACCCGAGACAGTGCGGGCACCCTGATGCGCTTGCCCCAGCGGGTCGCGAGTCGGTGGAAGGGGCGGGTGAGGAAACGCGCGGCCACGATCAGGATGATGGGCCACAACACCAGGTCGACCGCCGCGGCCGTGTAGATCGGGGCGTGGTACGCCTTGACCTGCTCCAGCTCGATCGCGGTGAAGAGCGGCTCCACGGAGCCGAGGAGCTTAGGACCCCGGAGGCGAGCTGGTCGTCTTCTCTCCTTCTTCCGCCTGCGCCTCCGCCAGCAGCAGGTCCTTCATCTTCTGGAGGCTCTCGCGGGTCTGCTGCACGAAGGGGCTCGAGGCGCCGATGCGTTCTGCGGCTTCGAGGGTGCGCTCGTACACGGTGATCGCCTTGCTGATCAGCACGCGGATCTTCTTTCGCAGTTCCGCCCGGTAGAGCTCCTGCTCGGTGGCCCCGAGTTCGGCCGGCGCCGGCGCATGCACCATGTGGTCGTACATGTTCTCGTACAGCCCGCCGATGCGATTGCCCGAAGCGGTGGCCCAGTACCCATTGCCGATGCGGATCGCGCGCAGGTAGTGACCCTGGGCGGAGAGCAGCAGCTCCGACTTGTACTCGAGGTCCTCCGCGAGCTTCTCGGTGGTCTTGGTGCCGTCGAGCAGCAGCGACTCGTAGTGGAGCCGGAAGATCTCCCCGAGGAAGAACTGCGCCTGCCCGGGGAAGTAGTCGTCGACGAGATCCTTGTCGGGGAGGGTGTTCCAGTAGGTCAGGACGCTGCGGAGCGTCGCTTCGGCCGCGTCTTTCTGATCGATCTCCAATTCGCAGATGCCCTGCTGCACGCGCGCTTCGATGCGCTTGTCGGCCCCGAGATCCGAGCGGTCGGCGATGGTGCGCACGATCTCGATCGCCTCGGGGAAACGCTCGAGGTGGTAGTCGCACTCGGCCAACCGGAACGCGGCGTCGAGCGAGTCTCCGGTGCCCTTCGACGGGTCGGACATCGCCGAGAAGCGCGCCCACGCGTCGTCCCACGCCTTGATCTTCTCGAGCGCGAGTCCCGCGTTATAGAGGGCAGGGCGATAGTGCTTCGACTGCTGGTGGAAGTCGCAGATGCGCCCGAAGTAGCGGGCGGCCTGGGCGAAGTCCTCCGCGGCATAGAAGGAGGTGCCCGCGGCGAAGAGTTCTTCGTCATTGAGCTTTTCGAGCTCGAGGTCGCCGGTGATGACGATCCCGTCGAACTTCACTTCCTGCACGTTGACGGACGTCGTCTGTCCCGCGCGGGTGTGAACGCAACCAGTGACTGCCAGGACGACCAACCACAGCCAGCTCAGCGACAGGCGCATGCGAGGGTGTTCGCTTTCTCGAAAGAGACGAGCCATCGACACCAGCGTCTCTGCGCCGGTTCCGGCAGCTTAACGAGCGGCGGTCGCCACTTCGAGCTGACGATCGCCCCACAACCAGTGGGACACCTCGAAAAGCCCGTTGAGATCGTGCACGTCGAGCTCGAAGCGCGGGATCAGCACCAGGGGCGTGGAGCCACAGACCTCTCGAAGCTTGGCGATGCCCCGCGCATCTTGTCGCGCCAGGTGGTCGTTTTCCTTGAGCGTGACCTCGTACTTGCGCTGCAGCGATGGAGGGAGACGTGCCACCTCTTCCCACAGCGCGTCAGGCACCGGCGCGTGCACCCGGTTCACCACGATGGCCGCGACCCGCATCTTGTTCTGCAGCAGGAGCGTGTGGAAAAAGATCGCCTCGTCGAGCCGCTCGGGCATCGGCCCGGTGACGAGCACGAAGCTGGTGGTCGGCGCCTCGAGCAGCGCGCGCGTCTCATGGGCGCGCTCGCGGAAGCCCTCGTTCATGCCACTGATGTTGAGCATGAAGTCAGCCAGCTGCTGGAGCGTCTCGGTGCCAGTGAAGCGGGCGATGGTCTTGGCGACGTAGCTGCCGCCGAGGTTGAACAGCTTGAGCCCGAACTTTCCGGCCGCGAGGGCGGGGGTCAGCAGCCACTTCGAGGCGTCGTTGTCGAGAAAGTCGAGAATGCGGTTGGGCGCGTCGAGAAAGTCGAGCGCGTGGGCCGTGGGCGGGGTGTCGAGGACGATGAGCGGGTAGTCGCGCTGGGTGCGCAGCTCCCACAGCTTCTCCATCGCCACGTACTCCTGGCTCCCGGCCAGCGCGCTGGAGAGCGACTGGTAGAACCGGTTGTTGAGGATCTTCTCGCGCTTGTCGGGTGGGGCACGACGCTCGATGAGCTCGTCCCAGGTGCGCTTCATGTCGAGCATCATCGCCCGCATCGGCGCGCGCGGAGCGAGGCCGGCCTTGCCGAAGGTCGCCGTGGAGATCTCGGTCTCGGCATTGCCCAGCGCCTCCAGCCCCAGGGCGTTCGCCAGGCGCCGAGCCGGATCGATGGTGACGACGAGTGATCCCTGGCCTTCCATCGCCGCGCGCAACGCGATCGCCGCCGCGACGGTGGTCTTGCCCACGCCACCACTGCCCACGGTGATCAGCACGTCGGAGGACGAGAGCGCGTCGCGAATGGGGCTCATGGGGCCCCTGAGATGCGCTGGGCGATTTGATCGACGGCGGCCCGGCCGAAGTCGTTGACGAAGAGCCGGGGCACGGTCACCACGCGCATTCCCAGCGTCTGGAGCCGCTCGAGGCTGGCGATCGACAGCTTCGCGCGGGAGTCATGGGCGCGGGCCAGCTCGCGCAGACCGGGAGGGACCGAGTCGGGCGTGTCTTCCGGCCCGAAACGCGACGCGATGAAGCCGTTGAGCACCACCAGCTGCGAGCGCATGTTCACCTTCGCCTTGAGCGCCGCGTGGAGCTCGATGGTCTCGTTGACCGGTAGCTCCTCGGGCAGGGAGACGAGCACCACCGCCGTCGTCTTCGGGTCGACCAGGAGGTCGCGCATCCACGTCGCGTCCTGGCTCATCGCGCCCGGGGGCACCGTGTCGACGATCACCTGCGGCACCGAGAAGAAGGTGATGGCGTGGCCGGTGGCGGGAGCGTCGATGATGATGCGATCGAAGCGCCAGCTTCCGTCAGGCCGTTTCTCCCGCAGGTGGAAGAGGATCTTCCCCAGCAGGACGAGCTCCTGCAGCGAGGGGATGAAGCGCAGGAAGTAGCGCACCACGCGGTTTTCGAAGACCGCGTTGTAGATGCTCTCGAACTTCAACAGCATCAGGGCGTATTCGCGCATCGCCTCCTGGGGGCGCACGTTGACCGCCCAGAGGTTCTCGTCGAGCGCGGTCACTTCGGCTCCGACCTCCGGGCGGCCGAGGAGCTGGCTGATGCGCTCCTTGGCGTTGACCTCACACACCAGGGTGCGCAGGCCTTCACGCGCGCTCTGCACCGCGAGCGCGGCGGCGAGCGTCGACTTGCCGACGCCTCCTTTGCCCGTCACCACGAGGAGACGCTTGTCAGACAGTTCGTCGAGCACGGCGAAAGCCACATTGACATGGCACGACGTGGAACGCAGCATCCTCGGCCATGCTGAAAGACAACCCCGTGATGAAGAGGCTCGTGGCGACGGGCGAAGAGCGCATCGGAAAACTGGTGCAGCAGCTCATGTCGAACGAGAAGTTCGTCACCGGCGTGCAGACCATCGTCTCGCGCGGACTCTCGGCGAAGGGCACCGTCGACAAGAGCATCCGCAGCGCGCTCTCGGCGATGAATCTCCCCTCGACGGGCGACCTCGAGACACTGCGCGAGAAGATCGACGAACTCGAGAAGATCCTCGGCACGCTCGAGGGCAAGATCGATCAGCTCGCCGACGCGAAGAAGAAGTGACTCGGCGCATCGCCTTCATCAACGAGAAGGGCGGGGTGGGGAAGACGACCCTCGCCGTGAACGTCGCGGCCTTCTTCGCCCAGAAGCGCCGGCAGCGGGTGCTGCTGGTCGACCTCGACACCCAGGGCCATGCGGCGAAGACCCTGGGCATCGACGTGCGCACCGGCGGGCCCACGGTCTTCGACCTGCTCACCACGCCCGGCGTCGACGCCACCCAGGTCACCCGCCCTACGCCGGTCGACAACCTCTGGCTCATCCCCGCGTGGAAGGAGATGGCCGAGTTCCCGACGCGCGCCGCCAACGATCCCGATCGGGCGCGGCTGCTGGCGAAGAAGCTGGCCGACGTCGACGGGCGCTACGACTTCATCGTCTTCGATGCCCCGCCGTCGTTCGGGCTGGTCACCACCAACGCGCTGTTGGCTGCCGAGGAGATCGTGATTCCCGTGGCGACGACCTACCTCGCGCTCGATGGCTGCGCAGAGATGGTCGCGACGGTCGAGCGCGTGGCGAAGGAATACGGCCACCCGAAGCTCCGGGTGACGCAGATCGTGCCCACGCTCTATCGAAAGACCCAGCTCGCGGACGAGATCGTGGAGAAGCTCCGGCAGTACTTCCCGAAGAAGGTCTCGGAGCCGATGAACCTCAACGTGTCGATCGACGAGGCCCAGAGCCACGGGAAGACGATCTGGGAGCACGCGCCCTGGAGCCGCGGCGCGACGTTGTTGCAGCAGGTCGCCGAACGCATCGAACGCGCCCGCTGAGCCGGCTCGCATCGGTACTCAAACCCGAAACTATTTCGGGTGCAGGATCCTTCGCTCGCCTGAATTCAGAGGTTTGCCATTTTGGCACCCGAAACTGTATTGGGTGCAATGGCATTGAAACACCGTGAATACAGCGACTTGTGTTTGTCGCCCGGAAAATGCGAAGAGTTTTAAGAGGTCTGCTCTTCAGCGCTTCTTCGACGGCGGCGTCGGCGGCTGTTGCTGCTCGAGCTGGGCGATCTTCTGTTCGAGCTGCTCGATGCGCTGCACGAGCGTCGACAGGTCGCGGCCGAGCGCAGGGAGGTTCCCGAGCACGTTTTCGACCGCGGTCTTCACGCGCTCATCGACGCGGGTCTGCCAGGTCTCGAAGACCTTCTGGGACTGCTGGAGCAGCGCGGCCGGGGTGAGCTCGCCCTCGGACTCGCGGCCCAGCAGGGTGTTGATGCGCTGCCCGGCCTCTTGCTTGATCGCGTCGACGCGGGGGCTGACCTGCGTCGAGATGAAGTCGTTCAGCCGCTCGCCCGGCTGGCGGATGATCTCGCGCAGCAGCGACAGCGGCATCTGGTTCTTCTTCTTCTCTTCTTCGAAGACGATCTGCGCGAGGGTGACCGAGGTCAGATCTTCCTTCGAGCGGTTGTCGACGATCTTCACCTCGACGCCCTGCTTCACCATCTCGGCGATCTCGTCGAGGGTCACGTACCGGCTCTCGACGGTGTCGTAGAGCTTTCGATTGGTGTACCGCTTGATGACCTTCGGCTCGCGAACCGTCGATTCAGCTTCGCTCATGGACGATGGACCCCTGACGCAGTGCGACGAAGGCTGTACCACCTGTTTTCTTCGCTGCCAACCGCGCGATTTCGTTTCAGAAGCAGGTAAAGTCCTGGCCGCCGATGATCGTCAAGTGCGAGCAGTGCCAGACCCGGTTCAAGATTCCGGACGACAAGGTCACCGACAAGGGCGTCAAGGTTCGGTGCACCAAGTGCAGTCATACCTTCCGCGTCACCCGTGACATGGCGCAGCCAGCGACGGCGGTGCCGGCGCTCGGAGCTCCGCCTGCCCCGGCCGCGGGGGACCCCTTCGCGCGCTTTGGCTCGGTGAACGATCCACCCGGCGCCGAGGTGACCCGACCGGGGGTCTTCGCCCTCGGGGTGGAGGCGACGCGGAGCCCGGAGCTCGGCACCAAACGAGCGCTGCCGTTCCCGGCCGCGTCGCCCCCGTACCCGGCGGCCCCCGCTGCCCCCTTCGACTTCGGTTCGCTCAGCCCGCCTGGTGCCGCGGCAGTGACCGTACCCTCGGTGCCGGCGTACATTGCCTCTTCGCAGCCGGCGCCAGTCGCGGCGTCGCCTTTCGACTTCGCGGCGATCGCCCCTCCGACGGGGGCCGCTGCGCAGCCTTCGGCGTTCGACTTCTCGAACTTCGGCGCGCCGACGCAACCGATGGCGCCGCTGCCCCAGAGCCGGCCTCCGGCAGCCTCGCCTCCGGCGATGCAGGGCTCTGCCTTCGACTTCGCCCCGCCGCGGCCCCCGGCCGCCGTGGCTCCGGTGCCGACCCCGCTGCCGGCGTTCGACTTCGGCCAGCCGCCGTCCGCGCAGTCGAGTGCTCCGGTCGATGATGGTCGCTTCGCGCCGATGTCTTCGCAAGCGGTCGGCGCGGCCGATGGCTTCTTCGCGGGGTCTGAGAGCGCCCCGCACTCGGTTTCGTCCGTCGATGGCGCGGCCGCCCGCGCGATGTTCGACATGCCGGTGGCGCCCGAGGCCCCGCCCTCGACGTTGCCCGACATTCCGGTGCCGGAAGCGGAAGCCCCGCCCCGCAACATCGAGCGCGTCTCGCTGGCTCGGCCGGCGAGTGTCCCGGCGCCGGTCCAGCTCCCGCCGGAAGAGCCCGTCAGGCGTCGCAGCATCTTCGGCATCGTCGTCAACGTCGCCATCGCCGCGGTGCTGGTGGTGGGGTTGGTGGTGGTGGGCTCGGCCTTCCTGAACGAGGGCAAGGTGACGAGCGACTCGCTCTCGCTCGAGAACCTCAAGAACACCTTCGCGCCCTCGGTGGAGTTCGTCGCCAGCGACGTTTCGAACGGCCTCTACGAGACGAAGGGGGGCCGCTCGGTCTTTTTCGTGCGAGGCGAGGTGACCAACCACAGCCAGGCCACGGTGAAGGTCGTCGTGAAGGCGGAGATCGTCGAAGACGGCAAGGTCGTGCGCTTCGGCGAGAGCTGGGCGGGAGACCCGGCGACCCCCGAGGAGATCTTCCTCCTCGACAGCGCGGAGGCCCTCGAGGCGCTCAACCGGAAGGTGGAGAAGCGCGCGCTGGTGGTGCCTCCCGATTCGGCCGCGGCCTTCGTGGTGCCGTTCACCGAGTTCCCGCCCGAGCTCAAGGGCTTCCGTGTCCGCGTCTCTGCGCGCGCGGTGCCGGTGAACCCGACCGCCGCCAATCCATGACCGATGGGCATGACGAGCTCCGGCAGGTCGTTCGCCGCCTCGACGTGCTGGGCGGGGGGCACGAGGTGCTCCGGCGCGCCGCGGCCCGCGTGCTGGGCGAGCTCGACCCGCCGCGGGCGACGGAGTTGCTGGCTGGGGTGATGCGGCTTTCGGTGGAACGTTGGGCGCCGGCCATGCGCGTGCTGCCCGCATTCATGCGTGCGCTCGAAGAAGACGGCGACCTCATTCCCCACCTCCAGTCGTTGCGGCAGGTGGCGACGCTCCATGAGCAGAACGAGGTCACCTTCGTCTTCACCGAGGGAGAGGCGATGCTGGAGTACCACGCCGACGCCGCGGCGCGCGCTGACGCCAAGCTCTTCACGCTGCCCCTGGGGGTCCTCAAGTCGCGCGCGCGGCTGACCCGCAACCCAGACGAGCTGAGCAAGCTGGCGATCGCCTCGAACCCGGCGGTGATTCGGGAGGTGCTGAAGAACCTGCGGCTCACCGAGGAGATCGTGGTGCGCATCGCCGCCCGCCGCCCCGCGCGACCCGAGCCGCTGCAGGAGATCTGGAAGTCGGTGCGCTGGAACGTGCGGCCCGCCGTCCGCAAGGCGCTGGTGTTCAACCCCTACTTGCCGCCCGAGACCGGGGTGAAGATCGTGCCCTTGCTGGGCCAGGCTGACCTGCGGGAACTCGCTGGCGATCGGAAAGTGCACCTCTCGGTGCGCGACCTCGCAGTGACGCTCAGCGCTTCGGCGGACCGTCGATGATCTCGGCCTCGACGGTGCCCTTTTCGAGCTTCGGCGCTGAGGGCTTCACGTCGACGAAGCCCTCGCCCTGCGACGCCTTCTTGAACGAATAGACGAACCGGCCGACCGCGTTCCCGAGCGCCCCCATGCGGGACGCGGAGAACACGATGAGAATGATGATGACGAGCATGACGATCTCGCCGGTTCCGATGCCCATGAGGGTCACAGTGCCTCAGGGCCGCGAGCGACGCAACTTGACGACGACCCGTCACGAGAGCAGGTGAAGGCCATGCCGATGCGGATCCTCGGACACCGGGGGGCCAGTCAGGACTTTCCAGAGAACACGCTCGAGTCGCTCACGGGGGCGATCTCGCAGCGCGCCGACGGCGTCGAGCTCGACGTGATGCGGTGCGCGACCGGGGAGCTGGTGGTCTGCCACGACGAGTGGCTCGATCGGCTCGCAGGCCTGCACCAGGAGGTGCTCACCACGCCCTGGCACCGGCTGTCGGCGATCGACGTCGGTTCTCGGCTCGGCTTTGCGCCCGCCCGCATTCCGCTGCTCGACGACGTCTTCGACGCCCTGCCCGACAGCGCGCTGATCAACGTCGAGTTGAAGTGCGACACGGTGGAGGACCACGGGCTGAGCCTCTCGGTCGCTGAGCGCGTCGTCGACCGCCGGCTCCAGGGCCGCGTCTTCCTCTCGAGCTTCAACCCCCTGTGCCTGGTGCGCGTGGCCCACGCCTTCCCCCACCTCCGGCGCGGGTTCCTGATCGACCCCGAGCGGGCGTGGATCCCCCAGGCATGGTTCTGGCTGCCGGTGACGGCGCTGACCTCGGTGCATCCGCACTACGCGCAGGTGACGCCCGAGCGGGCGAACCGGTGGCATCGACAGGGCTGGGAGATCGCCGCATGGACCGTCGACGACGCCGACGAGGCCCGCCGCTTGCGCGCGATGGGCGTGGAGTACGTGATCACCAACCGGCCGGGCGCGCTCCGCAAGGAGCTCAAGGCCCTTCCGGACTGATCAGAAGTCGAAGCCGATGGTGCTGTTGTAGGCGAGCACCGCCGGCATGTTCACCGTCCCGATCTTCGAATCGGTGAAGGCGCCGAGCACCGTGTAGCTGACCTCGAAGCCCAGCATCACCACGCCGGCGATGAAGCGGAAGCCACCGTAGAAGCGGTTGTTGGCGTTGCTGGCCGCGAGCACCGAGTCGTACACGTAGTAGTCGGCGAACTGGGCGTTGGGGGCGTCCGACTCCGCGAGCGAGCGGGTGGGGTTGAAGTCGACGTTGCCCGTCGAGGCGCCCACGAAGGTGAGGTCCCACCCGACGTACGGGGTGAGGGTCGCCATGCCGGCGATCGCGAACTGCTTGCCGATGCCGAGGTCGAGGCCGCCCGCGGTGACGTCGAAGTCGCGGCTGTTGAGGATCTTCGTGACGTGTCCACGAACGCCGATGTCGGGCAGGTAGGTGAAGCCCTCGTTGAGGGCCCACTTGAGCTCGAGCGTCCCGGTGCCCATGCGGCTCTTCTCGAACCACGCGGCGCGCACCCCGAGCTCGAAGCTCCAGGGCAGCCCCTTGCGGATGTGAATCGAGGGGAGCAGCACCGCGCCGCTCATGGGGCGCTCGGTGGGCATCTGGGTCGCGGAGGTCGCCCCCTGGAAGTCGACGACCGAGAGTTCAGCCGAGATGGCGAAGGCCGAGTGGCCCAGCGTCTCGGGCGGCATCAGGTTGACCGAGGTCATGGCGGCCGCGAGCCGCCGGGCGAAGGCGCGGAAGTTGGCGTTGGCCTCAGGCACCGAGCCCGTGCGGCCTTCCTGGGGATTGCCCAACTGGTAGACGCGGAAGTCGTAGGCGTCTGCGAACGCGGTGGCCGAGGAGAGCGCACCGATCAGAAGCCACAGGCGGCGGGACATGGGCAGCACCCTAGCCCCGCACGCGCGGGCCTTCAATTTCACTGTGGGGTCGTCAGGGCTTGGCCTGGCTGGACGGCTCGACGGCCTTCTGGGCGACCGCGGCCGGCCGCCGGCGAATGACCACCGACTTGCGGCTGGCGAAGTCCTGTGACTCGCGGGCCACGACGGTGACCAGGTTGTTGCCTTCCTTGAGCGAGAACTCCGTCGAGAACTTGAGCTTGCCGTTCTCTTCGGGGGTGGCGCCGCGGAAGAAGACCTTCTGGTCGTTGACCATCACGAAGACGTCGAGGAGCTGGGCGTCGCTCACCACGCTCGAGAGGGTGAACTTCTCGCCATCGACGACGGCGCCACCCAACGAGGGGTCGACGTTCATCGAGATCGTCGCCGGGGTGCGGAAGTGGGTCCAGTCGGCGTCTTTCGGGGGGGCGGCCTTCTGGCCCTTGGCGTCGCGGAGGTCGGACAGGCGGGCGAAGACGAAGCGGTCCTTCTCCCACTCGATCTTCGCCATGCTGCCGCCGCGGGCGACCTCAGTGACGACCGCGCCCTTCGGGAGACGGGCGAGCGGGCGCTTGCCGTCGACCGAGGCGAAGATCTCCGCCTTGTCGGCCAGCCGCGAGACGGCCTTGCTGGGCTCGAAGGCGATGCTCGGCGCGCCGTCGGGGGCGACGGGGATCATGATCTTGTCGGCGGTGAACTCCTCGAGGGGTTCGTCGATGACGGCGTACTTGAGGCCGAACTCGTCGCCCTTGAAGGCCTTCTTCACCTCGAGCAGGAACCGGGACGACTTCGTCTCGCCGGGGCTCAACTCGCCCAGCTTGAAGCGGCCCTTCTCGATGAAGATGTTGGCGTCCGATGCATTGCGCACGCTCGAGAACACGTCGAGCGCCTTGCCGGCACCGACGTTGCTCACGTCGATGGTGACCCACACGGTTTCCCCGCGCTGCACGAGGCCGTCGCCGTTGCACGCGGCGCAGTCGTCGACCACCGACCAGTTGAAGGCGAACTGGGGCCGGGGGATCTCGACGATGGTCAGCTCGCCCGCGGTGGTCTCCGCGAGGATGCCGCTGTCGTCCTGGAGCTTCACGCTGACGCCGTCGCGACGCGAGGCGAGGTCCTTGGGGGTCTTCACGTTGACCGTCCACGTCTTCTTCTCGCCGGGCTTCACCTGCCCGAAGAGGAACTCGCGGCGATCGAGGAAGCCGTTGTCGGACTCGATCCACGCGCGGAGACGGCGCACCGGGTCGCTGCCCTTGTTCTCGACGGTCAGCTCGAGCGGCACGGTCTCGCCGGCGGTGATCTTCTTGTCCGACGACGGCTTGAGGGTGCTGATGAGCTGGGCGTTCTTCGGCGTCTCGCCAGCCGTCCAGTCGATGCCCAGCGCGGTGATGGCGTCGGCGATGCGGCGATCTTCGACCTGGCGCTTCTCGAGCACGAAGGTACGGCCGGCCTTGAGCTGCTCTTCGCGGCGCAACTGCGGCGCGGCGAGCAGGAAGTCACGGGCGAACGTCACCTCGAAGTCTTCACGCACCTCGTCCTGGCTCTCGGCGTCGAGCTGATCGTCGAGCTCCTCGTTGTGCGTGTCGGTGGTCTCGGGGGTGGTGTCGGTGAGGATGTTCTTGCCGCCCTTCACCGGGGCCCTGGGGTCGGGCTTCGCCTCGGTCTTGGCGACCTTGACCTTCTCCTCCTTGAGGTACTTGACGGTCTCCTGCGGCTTCTCGCGCACCACCACGTCGTCGCGCTTCTTGGCGGCGGCGCTGTTGGCGGGGTTGGCGAAGTGCGAGTCGAGATCGGCCTCGCCCATGCTGCGGCGGGGCGCGAAGACGTCGACGCGATCCTTCGTGACCCGCGTGGGGATGAGCTGGATGTCGGGCGTGATGCCGACCTCCTGGATGCTCAGGTCGCCGGGGGTGAGGTACTTGGCGATGGTGAGCTTGAGCGCGCTGTCGTCGGGGAAGTCGTAGAGCACCTGGACCGAGCCTTTGCCGAAGCTCTGGCGGCCGATGATCACCGCGCGGTTCTGGTTCTTGAGGGCGCCGGCGACGATCTCCGAGGCCGAGGCGCTGCCCGCGTTCATCAGGACGGCGATCGGGAAGAGATCGTCTTCGTCGTCCTGGTGCGCGCGCTTCTCTTCGCGCAGCTTGTCCGAGAGGCCGACCGTGGAGACGATCGTTCCCGACGAGAGAAAGAGGTCCGACACCTGGATCGCCTGGTCGAGCAGCCCACCCGGGTTTCCGCGGAGGTCGAGCACGAGGCCCTTGAGCCCCTGCGCCGAGCCAGCCTTCTTGGCCTGCTCGCCGAGCTCCTCGAGGGAGGCCTGGAGATCGCGGGTCGTGTTGCCCTGGAAGTTCTTGATCCGGATGTAGCCGACGTTGTCGCCGAGCATCCGCGACTCCACGGACTCGATGTGGATGATCGCGCGC
>JBBRUE010000037.1:0-17257 GCA_038248085.1 Myxococcales bacterium
ACGGCGACCCTGATCTCTGCGCGGCCCACTTCTCGAGAGCAGAGGCGGGTCAATTCTGGAGAGCGCTGAAGGGAAGGGTGGAAAGGAGAGGGCGGTCCCAGCGCCGCCGCTCCTTCTCAGCGTCATCGAGAAGTACACGCGGCTCGAGCGCCCAGCTGCGTCGACGCCGCAGGTCTTCGTCGTTCTTCAGGGTACGAAGCGAGGGCAACCGATGACGCGGGCGGGGCTGCGAAAAGTCTTCCGTACGCGCCGACTGCGACCGGCGTTGTTGAACGCGAATCCCCACCGGCTCCGCCACACCTTCGGCACTGACATGGCGCGCAGCGGAGTTCGGCTACCGATTCTCCAGCGGATGATGGGCCACGCCTACGCAGAGACGACGCTGCAGTACGTGAACATCTCGATGGTGGATGTCGCTGCGGAGTTCCATCGCGCGGCCGAGAAGCTGGAGCGCAGGTACGAGCTCGACGGCGGCGCTCGATGACCGAGCACCGAATCTCGTTGCCCGAGTACGCGAAGACCTTCTTGGCGAGCGCGACCCGCGTGCACACCGAGCGCGTCATCGTGATGTTTCATCGCTGGCTGCTCGAGCGCTGCATGGAGCTTTCGGCCGTGACCGGGAAGGAACTCCAGGACTTCCTCGACAGGCCGTCGGGCAAGGCGGTCAAGCCGCGCACCGCGAACTCCTACCGCTGGGAGCTGAAGCTCTACCTGCAGTGGCTCGCGGAACGAGGCCTCGCTGGGCCGTTCGAGAAGCAGGATCTCGAGGGCTACCACCGCAAGCACCTCCCGGACGAAGTGCGTCAGTTTCTGCGCCACCTCGCGCCGACGAGGAAGCCATCGACCGTCAACGGCTACAAGGCGACGCTCCGTCGATTCCACGAGTGGCTCGCTGAGCAGCGCATCGAGCTCGCGGCCGTCGATCGAGGAACGTGCCTCGGCTGGGGCCAGTTGCTTCACGAGAAGGGGCTCCATCCAGCGACGCGCGTCGGGATGATGGTGTGCGTCCGCAAATACGTCGACTGGCTCTGGGAAGCCGGCGTGACGGCGGCACCAGGGCGCGAGCTCATCCGCGGCAGCGACCTTCCGAAGAAGCCGGAGTACCTCCCGAGACCACTGCCGGCGGACAGCGATCGCGAGCTGCAGCAGAAGCTCAAGGACGACGAGTCGAAGGTCAGCCTCGGGCTCTACGTGATGCGGCGAACCGGACTGCGGATCGGCGAGCTTCGTCGGCTTGAGCGCGACTGCGTGCGGGTCGATCACAACGGCGGCCACTTCCTGAAGGTGCCGCTGGGAAAGATGAACAACGAGAGACTGGTGCCGCTCGATCCGACGACGCTGTCGGCCATCGTCGACCTGCAGGGCCAGGCGAAGGACCAGCAGAGCCAGTGGCTCATCGAGGGCGCCCGTGAGCGTCCGGTGAGCATCGCGACGTTTCAGTCGAGGTTGGTGCGCGTCGCCGGCGACATGCCGTTTGCCGAGCCGCTGACGACGCACCGGCTCCGGCACAGCTTCGCGACGTCGCTGATAAACGGCGGCATGAGCCTGGTCGGGATCATGAAGTTGCTCGGGCACCGCGATCAGCGGATGACGATGCGCTACGCGCAGATCGCCGATGAAACGGTGGGGCGGGAATACTTCGAGGCGCTGTCGCGCGTCTCTGAGCGCTACGCGACCATCGGTGCAGCGACAGAGGTCGTCAGCGATCCGCTCGAGCTTCTGCGGGACATCATTCGGTGGCTCGCGAAGGAGCTCTGCGTCGGCCGAACCGAGCGCCATGCGCGACTTCTCATTCGACGACTCGAAGCTGCACGCGACGACCTCGAAGCGCTGCGCTCAGAGGCGGGAAGAACAGCCTGAAGTCCCGAGCCGGCACGTGGATCACCCAAACCCGGAGGCCGAAAAGCACCTACGAGAAATGGGCCACATAGTTTACATTTATGTGGCCGATCGAGCCTTGGCCCCATCTTTCGAAGAGCTTCGAGGTCACCGGGCCCACGGTGATCAGCTCAAGACCCACCTCACCGAAGGCCTCGTGCGCTTCGTTGGGGCGGGCATTCCGCTCCACGCATAACGAACAGCCGAGAGGGCTTCGCGGCGCTGTCGATCAACCAATACTCAGGGCCGCGCCATTGGCCGCGCGCGCTGCGATTGATAGAGGACCAGTGAGGTGGGCAGTCAACGCCCGTTGACGGGCCACGTCGACCCGACCGCGGGGACGACCTTCACTCTGGATGCGATCGGCCGAGCCAGCCGAATTGTGCGACTTCACTGGGTCGATGGACAATAAAGAGACGGGTCGGCAAGACACGAAATTCTCGCCCAGCCCTGAGGCAGACATGTGTCTTTGAACAGCCAGCACACGCCATCGATTGGTGCAGTAGCGCACGTAAATGTTTGCCCGCAACCGAGGTCACTCGACACGGCACATCCAGCGTATTCGCCGCCACCGTCAATTACGCTGGGCGCCCCCGTCGATCGCCAACCCCTTATGGCAACACAACCCATCGCACCACACACTGCCGCGTCTGCGCCGAGACAGTGGTCGGGTCCCGCATCCAGGTCGCTATGCCCACCGCCATCACTCCCAGGCAAAGGCATCGAGCATGCAGCAAGCAAAAGCATGACTATAAACGAGGCGCTGTGCACCAAGCACCTCATCGCATCACCGTGTCAGCAGAATAGTAAACAACAAGCATCACCTGCCGGGTCGTTCCTGCTGGGATGCTGTACGCATTCAACTGAGCACACAGCGCTTTGTTGGAAGCCGAGGAGTCTGCGTATACCATCTTCTTGACATCGCGCGACAAGTCGTAGCGGAGCACGTTATAAGGGCTTGCGCAGTTGTTGTCCTTGAGCGACAGAACAATGTCAGCGACGTTGATCCCATCGTTCTCAAGCCACAGTGCATATACCTTAATGATGTTGAATGAAGGTTCGATGCCGCTGCCACCAATGAGGTGATTGACTACTTGACCGCTCGACATCGTGTACCAAGCGGTTTCCCACCGCCAATTTCCCGCGGTATTGTCGGACGGATTAAAGTACCGCATCTGCATTCGGCCTCCGCCCATCTTGTATGAGAAGCCGGATGTCAGAGCGACACCGGTCGTTTCCTTGCGGTCAGTCATCGCCAAGAGATTTGCGTACATCCAACCGGGCAGGGCCGTAACGGAGGCCCAGCCGTTGGAAATCGCCCAATGCTTAAAGTTTACAGCCGCCGCCGCGACCTGTGGCGCCGCCAAACTTGTACCACCCGCTCCAGGGCCGAAGGTCCCGCCATTGTTGACAGGGAACTGCCACCAACCTGGAACCATGAGATCCACTCCACTTAGGGCTCTGTAGTAAGTTTGCGAATTAGTCGTGATGTTTACGCCACCTTCGCTGGAGTATGCTGCGGCGGGGGTCGAAGAGTAGCTGTAGGAAACCCCGGGATCGATCAACGCACCGACCGTCAAAATGGACGGCACTTCGCTGAGACCACTCAACCCACAGGTCCCAACTGGTTGCACTTGCCCTTCATTTCCGGCAGACGCGACAACTAACGTGCCAGCTTGTTGTGCGTTGTAAACGGCATCATCCCAAGCATCGTAGTTCCCATCGCATGGGTAGTCGGATCCGCCCCTGCTTTCAGTGAAGACGTCGGCGTGCGATGCCACAGCGCGTTCCAGAGATCGTATCGATGCGGCAATTGAGCCAGTGCTGATTAGAATTATCCCAGCCTCCTCGGCGGAACTGGAGCGTTCGACACGTTGTGTCGATGTGAGGCTTAGCATTTGGCCATCCATCAAGTCAGCTGCCGCGGCGGACGCGCAGAGGGTTCCGTGAAAGGGCGGATTGACTCCGGGTGGTGGCGTGGCAACGCCAGTCACGCAGCTAGTCGAACTACACGCCCAGGTTTCAATAACTCGCGATGCAGTGGTGACCCCGTCGTTCCAAGCAGGAGACGTTGTGTCGAACAGGTCATCCATGACGGCGATGCGCACCCGAGCATTTCCGTTGTACGAGTTACTAATCCCACCGTTGAGGCCAGCATTGAGATAAGTGGATGCATTCATGTACCCGATAGAGCGCACATATGTGCCGTCCCAATTATTTGACGTGGGGGGGAGGGGTGCCGGGTCCGCGTACGAAACCCACCGCACATACTCTAGAGCCGCCACGTCGCGGATCTGCTGCGGAGTGAGACCTGCGGTCAGCGCATTCACGAGCCAGTACCCACTTGCGCCATCGACCGCATGATCAATGAGCCACTCTCTGAGTCTCTGCTGCTTAGTCTGCGCCTCGGTGCGCCGGGCAGCAACAAGTGCTTCCTTTCGTGTCCAGATCTCTTCGTTCGACAAGTTACTGTCTTGGAAACGTACCCAGTTATCGACTGGCAACGCGGGAACCAGTGAAGAAGTGAGTTCTTCGTCGAGCCTGATTGTCACGGGAAGCACAGTGCCAGTAGCGGCTCTAGCGATCTCTGAGAGAGTTCGCGGGCTTATTTTCTGTGTCGACTGTGCGCGCGCGGTTCCGGCAAGCCTTCCTTCGGGCGGAGGTTCCGCGGAACCCAACTGCGGCTGCATTAATAGCTTGAATTGAACGGCATTGTTCCCATCGCCATACGCGCCAACCACAGGGACGAGGGGCGCGCTCGTGTTGAAGTCGATGGTTTGATACTTGACAGCGTCTGCAACGGAGATTGTCTTTTCGGAGACAACGGTGGCCGCCAGCGGCGCTCTCCAGGCGACGGTCCGGGATTGCCCGGCAATTACGTTGGCGAACGACTCAAACCTGCCGCCCAAGTCGTCAGGCGTTGACAAGAGGAGTTTGCTTTCTGCTTGGTTGTCAGAAGTGACGGGAGATGCGTTGCAGGATGTGGTGACAAGGCCGACAAGAATTATGAATCTGAACATTTTGTTTCCCCTGGGTTGGGTTGTGTGTCGACCGGATCCCTCAGGTCGTACTGGAACGGGCGCTGGCCGTTTCCTCCATCGTAGAGAAACGAGCGCAGGGCCTCGACCCTGGCTCGGCTCGAGAGGCGCCGGCCGGAAGGGCCACCCTGATCTGCGACGCCATGGTGTCAAGCTGGACCATCGTCGCGGCGATGTCGATGCGCGGATCGATCATGCGATCGATCGTGAGCTTCGCCTTTGACAGGTCGATTTGGGTTTCGGGGAGTTCGAGCGGGGCTCGAACTGACGGGAGGTGCGCTTCAGGCCCTGAGGCGGCGCCGAGCGTACGCAGGGCCCCCGTCATGGCCACCAACACAAGAAACCACAAGCGCCCAACCCGCCTTCTCACAGCCACCGACCCTAACCGATTCGCACGTTGAAGAAGAGCCGCTGGTCTTCAATTCGCGACGCGTCGTACGCATATCTGCGGCGAGGAAGAAGCCAGGGTACTGGTCGCGCCTGCGTGGCCTACCCGCGGATCCCCGGTGGAAGCTCCGACCGCGTGAATGCCAGCCCGAGAAGTCGCAACAGCGTTCTGGAGCGAACACCGTCGCAGGATGAATTCCACAGTGAAGACGTCGCGGCGGTGCTGTGAGTGTCGGAGCTGGTACCGGCCGGCCCCGTCGACCGCCCTGACGCAGGTGACCTGTGGCGAGAACTGCCGATTGCGACATCGAAGGAGAGGGGAGAAGAGGCGCCGACAGACGGAACTCCCCGCTGCTAGAAAGCTCGAACGCGAGCGTCAAGAGCGCCATCGAGAACGCGAACTCGGTGCGTTTCGACCGCTGTCGTCACGGGCCGGCCTCACTGCGGAAGCTGCCGAGGCGATTGAAGTAATCGTCGAGAAATTGAGACAAGAACAGCGCCTGTCACGGGCCGGCCTCCGACGTCAGCTACGCCGACTTTCGCTCGGAGAACCCGCATCGATCGGCGCGGAAACTGGGACATGACCCCGGCTTGTCACGGGCCGGCCTCGACGCGGAATCGCCCGAGATCAATGAGGGAATCGCTCAGATTTGGGACAACCGTCACGGGCCGATCTGGCCAGAAGCGGTCCGGCTCGCGCAGCGTGCGTGCATGACCGAACTGCTGCAGTTTCGAATGAAGCCGCTCGCCGACGGGAGGCGAACGGAGTTGTCGCTCGCGGGCTCGCTGCCGAGCGCCGTTCCGGCGGAAGCGATGCGGGAGCTGATCGCCGCACTCGCGGTGTGGAGCTCGGCGCCGGTCTCCATCGTGTTGATCGTCGACGAGCGATCGTCGGACTGGTGCGAGCGTTGGTCCCGAAACCTGAGAGCGGTTGGGCACGACGCGATCGAAGTGCGTTTCGAGTTGGCTGACGAGGGCTCACCGTGAGCGGGTGGTGCGTCGAAAAGAAGGGCGGCCACGTCGCGGTGATCGCGCCGGATGGGAATGAGGACGCTGCCTGCGGGACCTTTCTCGATCGGCTCCTGCTGCGCGGCCTCTCGCTCCACACCGTCGAGGCGTACGCCTACGACCTGGTCCTGATGAAGCGCTGGCTAGAGGCGTCACGCCTGCAGCTTACCGAGATGAACTCCGGGCACCTCCACGAGTTCCTCGCCTGGGAGCGGGGGCGCGATAGCAGCCCCAAGAGCATCAACCGGCGCCTACACACGCTGAGGCTCTTCTTCCGTCACGTCAGCGAACGCGAGTTGCCCGGAGCCAGTGTTCCTCGCCGCGGGCTGCGATCGCACCGCGACCGCGAGCTCGGACTCCAGCGGATTGCTGTGCGCGACAGCCGGGTCGTGCGCGTGAAGGAGCCACGGACGATCGTCGAGCCGCTGACGGTCGACCAGGTGAACGAGTTGCTCCACAGCCTCCGTCGGTACCGAGACCTCGGCATGGCCTACCTCATGCTGCTCTGCGGGCTGCGGAGCCAGGAGGTCCTGAATCTTCGCGTCTCCGACATCGACCTCGACGACCGCCGCCTCAGGGTGCGAGGGAAGGGTGGGAAGGAGAGGGCGGTGCCGGCTCCACCGCTCCTGCTCAGTGTTATCGAGAAGTACACGCGACTCGAGCGGCCACCGGTGCCGACGCTCCAGGTCTTCGTCGTGCTTCAGGGCACGAAGCGAGGGCAGGCGATGACGCGCGCCGGACTCCGGAAGGTCTTCCGCACGCGCCGCCTGCGGCCGGCGTTGCTGAATGCGAATCCCCACCGGCTGCGCCACACCTTCGGCACCGACATGGCGCGCAGCGGAGTTCGACTGTCGATCCTCCAGCAGATGATGGGGCACGTCTACGCAGAGACGACGCTGCAGTACGTGAACCTCTCGATGGCGGATGTCGCCGCGGAGTTCCATCGCGCCGCCGAGAAGCTCGAGCGCAGATACGAGCTCGACGGTGGCGCGCGATGACCGAGCATCGAATCTCGTTGCCCGAGTACGCGAAGACCTTCCTGGCGAGCGCGACCCGAGTGCACACCGAGCGAGTCATCGTGATGTTCCATCGCTGGCTGCTCGAGCGCTGCATGGAGCTGTCCGCCGTCACCGGGAAGGAACTCCAGGACTTCCTCGACAGGCCGTCCGGCAAGGCGATCAAGCCTCGCACCGCGAACTCCTACCGATGGGAGCTGAAGCACTACCTCGAGTGGCTCGCGGAACGTGGTCTCGCCGGGCCCTTCGAGAAGCAGGAACTCGAGGGCTACCACCGCAAGCATCTCCCGGACGAAGTGCGTCAGTTTCTCCGCTACCTCGCGCCCACGAGAAAGCCATCCACCGTCAAGGGCTACCAAATGACGCTCCGACGCTTCCACGAGTGGCTAGCCGAACAGGGCATCGATCTCGCGGCCGTCGATCGATCGACGTGCCTGGGCTGGGGTCAGTTGATTCACGAGAAGGGGCTCCATCCTGCGACGCGTGTCGGGATGATGGTGTGCGTCCGCAAGTACATCGATTGGCTCTGGGAGGCGGGCGTGACGGCGGCACCCGGGCGCGACCTCATCCGTGGGAGCGATCTGCCGAAGAAGCCGGAGTACCTCCCGAGGCCGCTGCCGCCGGACAGCGATCGCGAGCTGCAGCAGAAGCTCAAGGACGACGAGTCGAAGGTGAGCCTCGGGCTCTACGTGATGCGGCGAACCGGCCTGCGGATCGGCGAACTCCGGCGCCTCGAGCGCGACTGCGTGCGCGTCGACCACAACGGCGGCCAGTTCCTTAAGGTGCCGCTGGGCAAGATGAACAACGAGCGCCTGGTGCCGCTCGATCCGACGACGCTGTCGGCCATCGTCGATCTTCAGGCGCAGGCGAAGGACCAGCAGAGCCAGTGGCTCATCGAGGGCGCCCGCGAGCGTCCGGTGAGCATCGCGACGTTTCAGTCGAGGTTGCTGCGCGTCGCCGGCGACATGCCGTTTGCGGAACCGCTCACCACGCATCGGCTTCGGCACAGCTTCGCGACCTCGCTGATGAACGGCGGGATGAGCCTGATGGGGATCATGAAGCTGCTGGGCCACCGCGATCAGCGGATGACGCTTCGCTACACGCAGATCGCTGACGAGACGGTGGGGCGCGAGTACTTCGAGGCCCTGTCGCGGGTCGCCGAGCGCTACACGACCGTCGGCGCAGCCACCGCCCAGGAGATCGTCACCGATCCGCTTCAGCTTCTTCAGGACGTCATGCGCTGGCTGGGGAGTGAACTCTGCGTCGGCCGAACTGAGCGCCACGCCCGATTGCTCATTCGACGGCTCGAGAAGGTGAGGGACGCCATCTCAGCGCTTCAACGAGAGGCGGCCGGGGCCTGATCGTCGGCCGCCAGCAGCAGACCTGGACGTCAACCGGGCCCGAAAACATCGAGGAGAAATGGGCCACATAGTTTACATAACGCTCATTATCCGACGTCGGCTTGTGGGGTTCTCCGAGGGGAATGCGTGTATCAGCGGCCCCATGCGGAGCGCGATTCTTGGTTTGGGGTTGGCGGCGTTCCTGGGTTGTCCGAAGGCGTCCGAGGTCGTGGTCGTGGATGCGGCGATCGTCGTCGTGGAGGTCGTCGATGCGGGTCCGATCGATGCCGGCCCGCCGATCCCCGCGAGCCTCGAACCGATCGTCAGCGCCGGCCTGGCGGACGGTGGCTCACTGACGGTGACGCCGCCGAAGGCCGAGATCGACCCGGCGACGACGCTGACGGTCGCCCTGCCGATCAAGCTCAAGGATTTTCGAATTCGCCTCCTCGATTGGCGCGACCAGATCGTCGTGTCCGATGACGAGCTGCTGGCCGATGGCCGGACCTATCTGCTCACGCTGAAGGAACCGCTGAAGGCCGGCCGCGGCTACACCCTGGTCCTCGATGCCGAGCTCGGTCCGATCGTGACCGATGAAGCTGGCGGCACCTTCAACGACTGGGAGCTCGCCTTCCGGATCTCCGGTGACGTCGCGCCCGACCCGTCGGCCCCCAAAAAGAAGAAGAAACGCTGACGCCTCAACTCACAGCGCGAGCAGCAACCGGCTGACGTCGTAGAGCACGTCGCCGCGCTGAAAGATCGGCGTCCGCTCGACTCTGTCCCACGCGTTGAGCTCGGCCATGCGCCAGAGCGTCCACTCGAGCACCGATCTCAGGTTGATCGCGTCGTACAGGTTGTATTCGACGAGCAGCCGCAAGGCCCCGAGCTCCTTGTTGATCGTCCACTCACGCCACAGGCGGATCGCGTCGAGGCCCTTCACGCCCTTGAGGTGCGGCGGCCGGCCGACGCCGATCGTGTCTTCGACGCCCTTCAGGCCGCCCTTCAACTTCGCGTGACGGATCAAGAAGCGCAGATCGAGGTGCACCGCGGGCTTCGGAAACGCCTCGAACGTCTTCTCGAGCACCGGCACGTCGAAGACCGACCCGTTGAACGTCACCCAGATCGGGCTCTTCGCCAACCGGGCCGGCAACTGGTCCAGGTCGACGCCGCGCCGGAAGGTCGCCACGCCCTCGCGATCCATCACCCCGACCACGGTGATCTCGTTCTCCCCATCGGCCTCGATGTCGAAGAACGCGGCCTCTTCCATGAAGTGGCCGTACAGCCGCCAGTGCTCACGGGCCGACACCAACGTCGACAGCTCCACCAATGAATGCCTGTTCAGGGCCTCACGGGTCTTCGCGATCGCCTCGAGCAGCTCGCGATCGAGCCGCTCGTTCATCACCACCTCTTGCGTTGCGGCCGCCTCGAAGTCAGCCCAGGTCGCCAGGCCGCGGGCCCAGAGATCGCGCTCCCGCCACGGACCGACCCCCTGCGTGAGCTGAAACGTGCGATCGAGGAAGCGCATCGCTCAGCGGGTCGGCACGTCGCCCGACACCAGCGAGCCCAGCAACGGCAGGTCGGCCTCGCAGAACGGCAGCGCCTGCATCTCGACCGGCGTGCAGAAGCGGATCGCCTGGGCGCCCAGCGCCTGCGGTTCACCCTGTCGGATGTCAGCGGCGAAGAGCTCGAGCTGGACGACCAGATCGTCGTACGCGTGGGTGGTGCTCCACAGCCGGCGGCCCACCGCCAGGTCGACGGCGAGCTCTTCCTGGCACTCCCGGGCCAGGGCGGCCTCGTCGGTCTCGCCGGCTTCGACCTTCCCGCCGGGGAACTCCCACAGGTTCGCGCGGCTCTTGTCGGGCAGCCGCTGCTGCACCAGGAACCGCGACGGATCACGCGGGTCGGCGATCAGCGCCGCGACGACCCGGATCGTCTTCATCCGCCTGTGCTGACCATCTGCAGGGCGAACACCGTGCCCAGGTTCGACATCACGTAGAGCCGGTTGCCGAAGCGCGGGCTCGCAGCCCCCGTCGGCGCCGCGGTCACGCCGCGTCCCGGGTTCCACATCGCGCGCACCTTGCCGGAGGTCGGCTCGATGAAGGCCAGCGAGGTCGAGGTCGGCACCACCACGTAGCCGCGCGACATCGTCAGCCCCCTACCCGCGTTGACGCCCTTCCCCTTCGACGTCGGGTCGCTCAGCTCGATCGACCAGAGCATGCGGCCCTTGCCCATCTCGAAGGCCGACAGCGCGCCGTCACCCGTGGCGAAGAGCACGTTGCCGCGCGGCAGCAGCGCCGTCAGCCCACCGTGCGACGAGGCCCACTGGAGGTCCCCGCTCTTCGCGTCGAGCGAAGCGAGGCCGTCCTTGTAGCTGGCGACGAAGAGGTGCCCCTCGGACAGCACCGGGGTGGTGTCCACGTCGAGGAACTGGGTGCCGCCGGTGACCGAGATGCGCTTCTCCCAGGTCAGCACGCCCGTCTCGAGGTTGAGCGCGACGACGTAGCCGTCGGCGAAGCCCATGTAGACCAGCCCGTCCCCGACGACCGGCCGCGCCGTGCCGCGCACCGTGAAGCCCGACGGCGCATCGCGGCGGTACTGCCAGATCCACGCGCCGGTGGTGAGGTCGACGGCGAACACCGTCTCCGACTGCGAGGCGACCAGCACCTTGCCATCGCTGATGGTGGGAGCGCTGACGAGCTCTTCGTTCGACTTGAACTCCCAGACCTTCTCGCCGGTGAGCGCGCGGAACGCGTAGAGCACCCCGTCACCTCCGGCCACGTACACGATGCCGCGGTGGACCGTGGGGCCCGAGACGAAGCGGCCGTGGGTCTTGAACTCCCACTCGACCACGCCGTCGATGGGCGACAGGCAGCGCACGAACCCGTCGCGGGTGGCGACGTAGACCCGCTCGGTGTCGGGGTCGACGGCCGGCGATGCAGGCTCCGTGGGGTGGTACTCGAGCAACCCCAGCTTCACCAGCGGCGTATTCCAGGCCACCTCGTAGATCGCCGGGAACGACACGTGGGCCATCGCCCGCGGGATCGTAGGGTCTTCGTTGAGGGGGATCGCCTTGCAACCGGCGAGCACCAGGGCAACCGCGGAGACGAGGCGCCGGAGCACGCGACCCTTACTTTCCGGCGTCGATGGCCGGGACGATCGGCGCCGGCTTCGGCACGTCGACACCCTGGGCGACGAGCACGGTGATGCGCTCCTTCGCGAGGCGGGCGGCGGCGGTGTTGGGCGCGGCGCCCTCGATCTCCGAGAGGGTCTTCGCGGCCGCGGCCGTGTCGCCTTTGATCAGCAGCATGCGGGCGCGGTGGTACTGCCCCATGCCCTTCATGAAGTCGGTCTTGTTCTCCTTGGCGAGCAGGTCGAACGCGGCGAGCGCGTCGTCGTACTTCTTCTGCGCCTCGAGCGCGTACCCGCGGGCCTCGTAGGCCGCCGGGCGGAGCGGGTCGGTCGCGTCGGCCTTCGCCAGGTACTGGTCGATGATCGGCAGGGCCTGGTCGGCCTTGCCCTGGCGCAGGAGGGCCTGGGCGAGCGGCAGCGCGGCGGAGTGCGCGGCGTTGGTGCCCGGGCGCTTGGCGCGGAAGTCGGACAGCGCCTTGATGATCGCCTCGTCCTTCTCGGTCTCGGTCTTGTACGGCGCCGGGGTGCCGGGCTTGGCATCGGTCGGCGGCGTCGCGCTGACGGCGGGCTCGAGCACCTTGAGGGCTGCTCCGAACTCGATCGACGCCTCGCTCTCCCCGCGTCCGCTGACGCTGGTCGCGATGGCGATCACCAGGCCGACGGCGAGGACCCCGCCGACCCCCATGATGACCTGGCGGCCATGCTGCTCGATGAAGGGAACAGCCTCGGCGCCGAGCTTCTGGAACTCGTCCGGCTTCTTCAGCTCGTTCTGCTCGTCTTTGTAGGACATCGCGCGGGCTCTCTAGGGGTGCGATTCCCCTGTGTCAACGTGTGGATACGACAACGATCAACGACCGCGCTGCTTGCTCTTCTCGCGGGCCTTGAAGCGCTTGGCGGCTTCGGCCCGTTTCTGCTGGCCGGGGCGCTCGCGCCAGAAGATCCGCACCGGCACCTTCAGCCGGAACGCCTTGCGGAGGTAGTTGATGATGTAGCGCTCGTAGCGGTCGGGCACGCCCTTCACCAGGTTCACCATCATGGTGAACGCCAGCGGCGCAGTGGCCACCTGGGCCGCGTAATAGATGCGCAGCTGCTTGCCGCCGATGACCGGCAGCGAGTGCTCGGTGGTGATGTGCTCGACGATCTTGTTGAGCTGCGGGGTCTTCGCGCGGAAGTACTGCTGCTGGAAGACCTCGAGGGCGATCTCGAGCAGCTTCTTGACCTTCTCGCCGGTCTTCGCCGAGACGAACACCATCGGGGCCCAGTCGACCCAGTCCATGTACCACTTCATCTCGGCGCGGAAGGCCTCCTCCTTGGCGGTGCCACGGACGAGGTCCCACTTGTTGACGCAGATGATGAGGCCCCTGCCCTTCGACTCGGCCAGCGACGCGATCTTCCGGTCCTGGTCGACCGCGGGCTCGGCGGCGTCGATCACCAGCACCACCACGTCGGAGTCTTCCGCCGCGCGCAGCGCCCCCAGCACCGAGAAGCCCTCGACGCGCTGGGTGATGGTCGACTTGCGGCGGATGCCGGCGGTGTCGGTGAGAATGAACTTCCGCCCGTTGAACTCGAGCTCGGAGTCGATCGGGTCGCGCGTGGTGCCGGCGACCGGGGTGGCGATCACCCGCTCTTCGCCGAGCAGCGCGTTGACCAGCGTCGACTTGCCCACGTTGGGGCGGCCGACGATCGCCATGCGGATCGGGCGATCGGCGTCGGGGAGATCCTCCACCGCCTCGACCGGCTCGACGTCGCTGGGCGGGAGCCGGGGAATGGCGTGCTCGAGCAGCTCGATGAAGCCCTCGTTGTGCTCCGCCGACACCGGGAACGGACGGCCGAGGCCGAAGCGGTGGAAGTCGGCGACCATCTCCTCGGCGTCGCGGCGGCCGTCGGTCTTGTTGATGACCAGCACCACCGGCTTCGACGACTTGCGGAGGAACTTCGCGACCTCCTGGTCGGCCCCGCTCGGCCCGGAGCGGGCGTCGCACACGAAGAGCACGAGATCGCACTCCTCGACGGCGGCCTGCGCCTGCTGGCGGATGTACCTGGTGAGCAGGTCTTCCTGCTTCTCGTCGGGGATGAAGCCGCCCGTGTCGACCACCGTGACCAGGCGCCCTTCGAGCTCGACGTCGGCGTAGTGACGATCGCGCGTCACGCCGGGCTGGTCTTCGACGATCGCCCGCTTGCTGCGGATGAGCCGGTTGAACATCGTCGACTTGCCGACGTTCGGCCGACCGACGATCGCGATGAGGGGGCGTCCGCGCTTCATCGGGTCGCCTCGGTCACGTAGCCGAGCTTGCGCAGGCCGTCCTGGCGCTCGGTCCACCGCGGCTCCACTTTCACCTGGAGCGAGAGGAAGATGTGCGTGCCGAACAGCCGCTGAATGGCGAGGCGCGCATCCGTGCCGATGGTCTTGAGCATCTCGCCGCGCTTGCCGATGAGGATCGCCTTCTGCGAATCGCGCTCGACGAAGATGTTGGCGTGAATGCGGATGAGGCCCTCGAGCTTGCCCTTCACCGGGGCCGCGGGTTCCTTCGCGGGGGCGCCCTTCTTCGGGGCCTTGGGCTTCTTCGCGCGCGGAGGCGGCTTGTCGCGCTCCTCCTCGTCGAACACCTCGACCTGCACGGCCACCGAGTACGGGACCTCCTGGTGGCAGTGCTTGAGCACCTGCTCGCGAACGAACTCGGCTACCAGGGTGCGCTCTTCCTGGTCGGTCAACATGTCCGCGGGGAAGAGCTGCTCGCCGTCCGGCAGGTGCTTGAGCACGCTGTCGAAGAGCGTGTCGAGGCCCTCGCCGTGCCGCGCAGCGACGGGGATCACCTCCACGAAGGGGAACTCCTGGCGGTAGAGATCGATCAGCGGGAGCAGCAGCAGCTTCTTGACGGTGTCGATCTTCGTCAGGACGAGGATCACCGGCTTGTTGAGCGCCTTGAGCTGGTCGAGCACCACGCGGTTGCCCGGCGAGACCTTGAGCTCCGTGTCTTCCTTGACGCCCTCCGCCTCGACCAGGAAGAGCACGACGTCGCTCTCCTCGGCCGCCAGCAGCGCGGCGTCGACCATGTACTTGTTGAGCGCGCCCTTGGCCTGGTGGATGCCCGGGGTGTCGAAGAACGCCACCTGCCCTGAGTCCTTGGTCAAGACGCCGAGGATGCGGGTGCGGGTGGTCTGGGGCTTGGGCGAGACGATCGCCACCTTGGTGCCCAGCATCCTGTTCAGCAACGTGCTCTTGCCGACGTTCGGTCGGCCAATCAACGCGGCGTATCCGCTGCGCATGGGGTGCTCCGGAGGTGATCGGGAGCGCCGCCGTGTGACGGGCGGCCTCCCTTGAGAGTCGACGGCCCCCTTACACCGTTTTGGAGATCGTCAGCTTCTTTACAATCACGTCGGTCTTCGGCCGATCGCCCGCACCCTTGGGGAGGTGGTTCGCGATGCGGTCGACGAGGTCCTGTCCCTGGACGACTTCTCCGAAGATGGTGTGCTTGTTGTTGAGGTGCCGGGTGGGCACCACGGTGATGAAGAACTGCGAGCCGTTGGTGCCGGGGCCCCGGTTCGCCATCGCCAGCAGGCCGGGCTTGTCGAAGGTCTTGCCCGACTGGAACTCGTCCTCGAAGTTGAAGCCCGGGCCGCCGGTGCCGCGACCGAGCGGGTCACCGCCCTGCACCATGAAGTCCTTGATGCAGCGGTGGAACAGCGTGCCGTCGTAGAGGGGCACGCCCTTCTTCGTCTCGCCGCTCGACGGGTCGGTCCACGGCTTCTCGCCGGTGGCCAGCCCCACGAAGTTCTCGACGGTCTTCGGCGCGTCCTTGGCGAACAGGCGGACGACGATCAGTCCCTCGGTCGTGTCGAACTTCGCGTACAGATCCTGGCCCGCGCGGGCCTCTTCCATCATTCCCATGACTGGTGTCTCTCGGTGTGTGGCGGTGTGGATTACGGCGCTTCGGAAATGGTGATGCTCTCGATGATGACCTTCTCGAGCGGACGATCGCCCGGGGCCTTGGGGACCTTCGAGATGGCGGTGACGATCTCGTAGCCCTTCACCACTTCGCCGAAGATGGTGTGCTTGCCGTTGAGGTAGGTCGGCGTCGACGTGGTGATGAAGAACTGGGAGCCGTTGGTGCCCGGGCCGGCGTTGGCCATCGCGAGCAGGCCGACGCGATCGAAGGTGCGCCCCGAGGCGACCTCGTCTTCGAAGGAGTAGCCCGGGTCGCCAGTGCCGGTGCCGAGCGGGTCGCCGCCCTGGATCATGAAGCCGTCGATCACCCGGTGGAAGATCGTGCCGCTGTAGAGCGGAACGCCCTTCTTCATCTCCCCCGTCGCCGGGTTGCGCCACTCGCGCTCGCCGGTCGAGAGCCCGACGAAGTTCTTCACTGTCTTGGGCGCGTCCTTCGAGAACAGCTTCACGGTGACGCTGCCGAGGTTCGTCTTGAGGGTGGCGTAGAGGTCCTGGCCACTGGAGACCTTGTCGGTCCAGGTGCCGCCGCCGGTGGTGGCCCCGGTGGCACCGTCCTTCTTGCAACCGGTGAACGCGAGGCCGAGCACCGCGATGAGCGCGAGAGTCCTCACTTGGCACCACCCTTCGCCGGCGCCGCGACCTTCGGGGCCCTGTCGGAGATGGTGACCTTCTTCATCACCGGCTTCTCCGCGCCGTTCATCTTCGAGATCGCCTCGACCACGTCGTAGCCGGCGATGACCTCGCCGAAGATGGTGTGCTTGCCGTTGAGGTGGCCCGGCGTCGAGGTGGTGATGAAGAACTGCGAGCCGTTGGTGGCGGGGCCGCGGTTGGCCATCGCGAGCAGGCCGACCTTGTCGAACCCGCGGCCGGAGCTGAACTCGTCTTCGAAGGTGTAGCCGGGACCGCCGCGGCCGGTGCCCTCGGGGTCACCTCCCTGGATCATGAAGTCCTGGATGATCCGATGGAAGGCGAGGCCGTCGTAGAAGGCCCGCCTGGTGGGCTTGTTCGTCGAAGGGTCGGTGAACTCCTTCTCCGCGGTGGCGAGGCCGACGAAGTTGGCGACGGTCTTGGGCGCCTCCTTCGAGAAGAGGTGGATGACGATGTCATCCTGTCCCGTAGAGATGGTGGCGTAGAGGTCTTTCCCCTTCATCGCCATCGCCGTGAATTTGCCTTCAGCGGCTGTGGCGACAGTAGAGAGGACGAGCATCGGCAGGAGCAGTCGCGTCATGGGCGCGCACCGTAACCACGCGACCCGCGATCGTCACCAAAGAGAAATCAGGCGCGTACTTCGAGCAGCGCCAGCGTCTTCTCGGCGGCGGCCTGTTCGGCCTCCTTCTTCGAGCGGCCGGTGCTGCGCCCGAAGATCTCGCCGTTGATGCTCACTTCGATCTCGAAGACCTTCTCGTGCTCCGGGCCTGACTCGGCCACCACGCGGTAGCGCGGGCTCGCCTTGAGCCGGCTCTGCGCGGCCTCCTGGAGCAGCGTCTTGCAGTCGCGCCCCTGCTTGCCCTGCGCCAC
>JBBRUE010000038.1:0-16618 GCA_038248085.1 Myxococcales bacterium
GGCCTGAGCGAGCGCACGCTTCATGCCCGGCATCGAGACGTCGTTGCCGATCACGAAGAAGGTCGCCGGGGACCCCGCGGTGGCGAACAACTCGAGCAACCGCGGAATGGCCTTCTCCGCGACCAGCCCGCGCGCCCGCTCGTCGAGGATCGTGTCAGGCAGACCCTGGATGCGGCAGTAGTGCGGGAGCGAGTCGAGGTCGACGGAGAGGGCGGACAGGCGCATGCCGGCCGCTCACTCTCCCCGCACGCGAATCACGTACACGAGGCGGGCGACGTTCTTGAGCACGTTGGGCACGCGCCGGAAGAGGTGAATCGAGGGCTGACGCTTTTCCTGGAGCTGGATGGGGATCTCCCGCACCACGAGGTTCTCGCGCCAGGCGCGCACCACGAACTCCGAGGCGAACACGTCCATGTCGACGATGCAGCGCTCGATGACCGGCATCAACCGCTCGCGGCGGAAGGCCTTCAGGCCGTGCGTGTCGGTGCCCTTGAAGCCCAGCGTCACCCGCAGCAGTCCGTTGTGCATGCGGGTCGCCACCCGGCGGATGAGGGGGCGCTGATCGCTCGACCCGAGCGCGGCCTTCGAGCCGACGATGAGATCGGCTTCCTTGCGGAGCAGCGGCGGCACGGCGGCGTCGTAGAAGACGAGGTCGCAAAGGTCGATCTCATCGCAGACCACGATCTCGCCACGGGCCATCTCGATGCCCATCTTGAGCGCCACGCCGTAGTTGGGGCGCTCCGAGTGGAACCACTTGAGGCGCGGGTTGGCTTTCGTCATCCGCTCGAGGATCTCTTGCGTACGATCGCGTGATCCGTTCTCGGCGAAGATGATCTCGTAGTCCCAGCCGCGGGCGTCGAGGCCCTGGGTGAGCTCCGCCGCCGCCTGCTCGACGATGGATTCTTCGTTGTAGACAGGGATGACGATTGACAGCAGCGGAGAGGACATTTCGCGCGCGGCACCTAACACGGACAATCGCCAGCGTCATTCACCTCTAGTAACCTCCCGCCCCCTGTCGGTTCCTTTGAAGGAGACGCATGAAGGTCTCGTGTCCGTCCTGCAGCTCAGTTCTCAACATCGACGATAAGAAGATTCCGGCCGGGGGCGCCCGCATCAAGTGCCCGACCTGCCAGAACGTCTTCCCCGTGAAGCCAGCCGCATCCGCGGCGGCGTCGTCGCCCTCGGGACTGGTCCCGCTCCCTGGCATCAGCGCGGCGCAGCCGCAGCGCCAGAACTGGGAAGACGAGTCGACCCGCGTCGCCGACATGTCGTCGCTGCCCGCCGCTGCGATCCCCGGTGCCACGACCATCGCGGCTCCGCCGACCAACGTGAAGCTCGCCGCGATCCGGAGCACGCCGTCCTCTTCCGCGGTTCCCCTGCCCGGCATCAGCGCCGCCCCCCCCCAGCGCCAGGACTGGGAAGACGAGGCCACGCGCGTCGGGGAGTTCGCCATGCCCGCGTCCTCGCGGCCCGCGGTCGACCTCGATCTCGGCGGCCCGACCGCGTCGATCCCGCTCCCCGGCGCGCACAGTGCCCAGACGGCGGTGGCCAGGGCCTACCTTCCGCCCGCGGCCCCGCCGCCTCCCTCGCGCGGAGGCGCCGTCCCGCTCCCCGGAGCCTTCGAGGCCGCCACGGCCTTGGCGCCGGGCTCCGTCGCGCCGCCTCCGCCTCGACCGGCGAGTCCCTCTATTCCGCTCCCCGGCGGCGCACCGCCGGAGCCGACGCGCGCGAGCGCCTCGATTCCGTTGCCGGGCATTGCACCGCCCCCCCGACCCGCCAGTGCCTCGATTCCGCTGCCCGGCGGCGCCCCGCCGGCGCCTTACGCGGGCGCCTCCATTCCGCTCCCCGGTGGCCCACCGCCCGCCCGCCCCGCCAGCGCCTTCAGTCCGCTGCCCGGCGGCGCACCGCCCCCTTCTCGTGCGAGCGCCTCCATTCCGCTCCCCGGTGGCGCGCCGGCCCCTCGCGCGGCCGGCGGTTCGATTCCGCTGCCCGGTGGCGGAATCCCCCTCGATGACGGCTTCGCGACCGACTCGGTCCCGCTGCCGAGCCCCACGAAGGCGCCGCCTTCGCTGCCCAGGGCGAGCAGTAACGCCGTGCCGCTCCCCGGCGCCGGCGGGGGCATTCCCCTCGACGACGGCTTCCTGACCCGCGAGGCGGGCGTGCCGCTGCCCGGGGCAAGCACCGACTTCAGCACCGACTTCAGCACCGACTTCAGCGACGGCTCGGTCCCGCTTCCGGGCGCCGCCGACGAGGCGGAGTTCGACCCGATGGCGGCCGATCCCGAGCCCGCGGTGCCGGCTCCCGCCCCTGAGTTCGACCCCGCCATGGGAGGGGGCTTCGACTTCTCGGAGTCGCCGGCGCCAGAGCCCGAACTCGGCACGCCCGGTGGCCGGTTCGACTTCGACGCCGCCCCCGCGCCCGTGTCCGGTGGGTTCGACTTCGATTCCGCGCCGGCCGCGCCGCCGGCCGCGGCCCCGGGCTTCGACTTCGATGCGGCGCCCGCCGGTGGCTTCGACTTCGGGGCAGCCCCGGCCCCGGCCGCAGCCGCGTTCGACTTCAGCGCACCGCCCTCGACGCCGAGCGGCTTCGACTTCGCGGATCCCCCGCCCCCCGCTCCACCCGCGCCCGCTTCGGGTCCGATGGGCTTTGGCGAGGTCGACTTCGGTGGTGGTGGCGATCTGGAGTTCGATCCCACCGGGGGCCCTCCGTCCTCCGCGCAGCCGGCCGCCGCGAGCCGTCCAGTCGACGATCTCGAGGCAGACCTCAGCGCGCCGCTCCCGCAGAGCGCGCCCACGGGGCCGACCGACGGCCTCGAGATGCTCTCATTCATCGACAAGACCGCCCGCGAGGCAGGCGCCAAGCCGGACGAGATGCTCAACGTGCGCCGCTTCCACGTGAAGCGCCGCAGCGGGAAGGTCTTCGGCCCCTTCGAAGAGGCCGTGATCGTCAAGATGCTCGAAGACGGGCAGTTGCTCGGCAACGAGGAAGTCTCTCTCGACGCAGACAGTTGGGGGCAGATCGGCGCGGAGCCCGCGTTCCAGGCGGTCATCGCCCGGCTGATGGAAGCGCCGTCGCGCACCCAGACCCAGATGGGGTTGGCCCAGGTCGACGAGAACCGCGGCCCCTCGATGGACCGGCTCAAGCAGCTCTACGAGGGCCGCATGGCCGCCGTGGCGGTCGTGCAGAGCAAGGAGCCCGTCTCCTTCAAGAAGCGCCTGCCCTTCATCGTGCTGGGCGTGATGCTCGCGGTGATCCTGGTCAGCGGCGTGGTGCTCGGCGTCGCGACGCCCTACGGCTTCTTCGCGCTCAAGGTGCTCTTCCCCGCGAAGGTGAAGCCCGACACGCGTGAGTTCGGCTACCTCCAGCTCGCCCGCAAGGGGTTCCTGCAGGACACCTGGAAGTCCTACAAACAAGCGAGGGACTCGGCGAACCAGGCGCTGCAGATCAAGGACTACCCCGAGGCGCGCGCGGTCTGGTGCCAGGCGGTGTTCTATCTCGATCGCAAGTTCGGCAAGGCGGACCCCTCCGAGTTGGCGCAGGCCGAGGCCGAGCTGGTCAACGTGCGGCTCCTCGGCGAGAAACACCCGGAGGTGCTCAAGACCGAGGCCTCCGCGGCGCTCTCGCGCAAAGAGGCTGACGTCGCGCTGGCGACGATCGCCGACGCCGTGGCACGTGACAGCGACGATCTCGAGTCGCTGTTCCTGAGGGCCGAGGCGTACCTGATGAAGAAGCAGCCCGCCCAGGCCAAGGCGGAGTTCGAGGCGATCCTCAAGAAGGACCCGCGGAGCGCCAAGGCCCTCCACAACCTCGGCATGATCCACAAGGCCCAGAACGAGATCGCGGAGGCCGCCGGCAAGCTGTCGGAGGCGCTCGAAGCCGACCCTACGCACCTCGCCTCCGCCGTCGAACTCGCGGAGATCTCGATCGTCCGCCGCAAGGAGGTCGATCGCGGCAACGAGCTGCTCGACAAGGCGCTCACCGAAGAAGGCCGCCTCACCCTCTCGCCCGGCGCGCTGGGCAAGGCCCTCGCCCTCAAGGCCGAGTCGCTGGTGGTGCAGGGCAAGCTCAACGACGCGGTGCCGCTCTTCGAGGAGGCCCTCAAGGCCGACCCGACGAACGCGTTCACCAACGGTCGCCTCGCCCACACCTACTTCGAGCTCAACCAGCCCGAGAAGGCCGCCCCGCTGTACCAGGCGGCAGTGAAGGCCCAGAGCGACAGCCTCGAGTATACTGAGGGCTACCTGTCGAGCCTGATCATCCTCGGGAAGATGGACGAAGCGACGCAGGTGATGTCGTCGGCCAACACGCGCTTTCCCGGCAACGCGACGCTGTCGTACCTCTCGGCGCGCGTCGCCGACGTGCTCGACAACAGCAAGGAGGCCGAGGAGGCCTACAAGCGGGCGATCGCTGCCGACCCGAAGATCATCGACGCCTACCTCTACCTCTCGCGCCTCTTCATGAAGTTCCGTCGCTTCAACGAGGCGGCGCCGGTGCTCGAGGCCGGCCTGGCGCAGGCACCCGACAACTCAGCGATGCGGGTGGGCATGGGAGAGCTCGCGATGCACGAGCGCAACTTCGACCGCGCGGAGAACGAGTTCAAGAAGGCGATCGAGCTGAACCCCTACTCGGCCGACGCCCATCTCGGCGCCTCCCGGGTGTCCATGGAGCGCGGCAAGTTCGATCTGGCGGCCGCCCAGGTCGAGAAGGCGCTCGAGTTGAACGGGCGCATCCCCGGGGGCCGGCTGCAGCGCGGCGTCGCGTTGTGGAAGCTCGGGCGCCTCGACGAGGCGATCACCGAGCTCGACGCCGCCCACGAGGCCGACCCGAAGGTCACCCAGATCGTCGTCACGCTCGGGGCAGTGAAGTTCGACAAGGGCGACCTCAACGGTGCGCTCCTCCACCTCAACTCGGCCCTGATCGCCGAGGCGGGTCACCCTGACGCGAACTTCTACCTGGCGCGCGTCAAGAACGTGAAGAGCGAGCACACCCAGGCGATCGAGGCCATGAAGAAGGCCCTCGACTACAACGCGAAGAACCCGCTCTACCTCTACTGGTACGGCCGCATTCTCGCCGATGCGCGCAAGACCGACGACGCGCTCGCCGAGTTGAAGCTGGCCCTCGAGGTCGACCCCAGGTACTCCGACGCGCTCGAGGCGATGGGCCGCATCTACTTCGACCGCAACGACTTCAAGAAGGCCGTCGCCCAGTACCAGCTCGCCCTCGAGGCCGACCCCTCGCGGCTCACCGTGCGGGCGCTCATCGGCGACGCCCAGATGAAGATGGAGGACTGGACCGGGGCCATCATGAGCTACATGCAGGCGCTCGACGCCGACCCCGATCTCAAGCAGGCGTACGCGAAGCTCGGCCAAGCCTACCAGGAGAAGAAGCAGCTCCCTCAGGCCATCCAGTGGTACCGCAAGGCGGTCACCGCCGATCCCGAAAATGCAGAGGCCTGGGTCGCGCTGGGGTACCTCTTCAAGGACACCGGCAAGAAGAAGGACGCCGTGACCGCGTTCAAGAAGTACCTCGAGTTGCGGCCTGAGGCCGACAACAAGCGCGAGGTGGACGACGAGATCCACTACATCGAGTCAAACTAAGGAGTCGCCCCGTCGTGCTGGATCTGAAGGAAGTCGCAAAGAACTTCGAGGCCGTCGTCGCCCGTCTGAACACCCGCCAGGGAGCGCTCGACTTGTCGCGCTTCCAGGAACTGTTTGCCGAGAGGAAGAAGCTCTACGTCGAGTTGGAGGCCAACCAGGCCAGGAAGAACAGCGCCCAGGAGCAGCTCAAGGACCCCGCGAAGCGCAGCGAGGAACTCAAGGCGTCGATGAAGGAGCTGGGCGTCGTCATCAAGGACCAGGAGACCCGGCTCAAGGCGATCGAAGAAGAGATCTCCGCCCAGATGATGCTGGTGCCCAACGTGCCGCACGAGTCGGTGCCGGTCGGCGCGGACGAGCACGGCAACGTGGTCGCGCGGACCTGGGGCGAGAAGCCGAACTTCCTCTTCACGCCGAAGCAGCACTTCGAGATCGGCGAGAAGCTGGGGCTGCTCGACTTCGAGCGCGCGGTGAAGGTGTCGGGCCCGCGGTTCGCCTTCAGCAAGGGCGCCCTGGCGCGGCTCGAGCGCGCGCTGGTCTCGTTCATGATCGACGAGCACAGCAAGCGAGGCTACCTCGAGCTGCTGCCGCCCTACCTGGTGACCCGCGAGTCGATGACGGGCACCGGCCAGTTGCCGAAGTTCGAGGACGACGCCTTCAAGACCGCCGGGGGCCGGGAACTCTTCCTCATCCCCACCGCCGAAGTGCCCGTCACCAACTACCACGCCGACGAGATCCTCGAGGGGCCGCTGCCGGTGAAGTACGTGGCCTTCTCGCCGTGCTTCCGCGCCGAGGCGGGCAGCGCCGGCAAGGACACGCGCGGCCTGGTGCGAATGCACCAGTTCCACAAGGTGGAGATCGTCCGCTTTGCCCACCCCTCGACCTCGGTGCAGGAGCTCGAGGAGCTGGTGGCCGACGCGTCGAACATCCTCGAGAAGCTGGGGCTCCACCACCGGGTGTCGCTGCTGTGCACCGGGGACATGGGCTTCGCCACGCAGAAGACCTACGACCTCGAGGTCTGGCTGCCCGGGCAGAACGCCTTCCGGGAAATCAGCAGCTGCTCCAACTTCGGCGACTTCCAGGCCCGCCGCGCCAAGGTCCGCTTCCGCCCGGGACCCGGCGAGAAGCCCCAGCTGGTGCACACCCTCAACGGCTCCGGTCTGGCGGTCGGGCGCACCGTCGTCGCGCTGCTGGAGAACTACCAGCGGGAGGACGGCTCGGTCGGGCTGCCCCCCGTGCTGTGGCCGTACATGGGTGGTCTGCAGGAGATCAAACCGGTCTGATCCGAAAACCCTTTGCAGTTGCGAAGGGGTTCCTGTACTGGGAGCGCCCCCGTCGTTCAGAAGTCAATGTCAGGGGCGTCGGTCCACCGGAGTCTGGAGCAGTGGCCGAGCGGCTGAAGGCAGCGGTCTTGAAAACCGCAGACGTCGAAAGGCGTTCGTAGGTTCGAATCCTACCTGCTCCGTAGGGTGTAGTTCTTTGACAGGACGTCTCGTCATTTCGCTGTGGAGTGATGGCCGAGCGGCTGAAGGCGCAGGTTTGCTAAACCTGTATACTCGTAAGGGTATCGAGGGTTCGAATCCCTCTCACTCCGCACACCGGTTTGTTAGGGAAAAGCTCCGTTAGCTCAGCTGGATAGAGCGTTGGACTACGAATCCAAAGGCCGGAGGTTCGAATCCTCCACGGAGCGCATGACCCCCACCCGATGAGCAGTCTCGAAGACATCGATGTGGGCTTCATGAAGCAGGCCCTCGAGCTTGCGAATGAAGCAGCACGTCTGGGCGAAGTGCCGGTAGGCGCCGTCGCCGTCAAAGAGGGTCTGATCATCGGGCGCGGCTACAACCGCCGGGAGATCGACCGTGACCCCTTTTCTCACGCCGAGTTCAACGCGATGAAGGAGGCGGCGCACGCGGTCGGTGCCTGGCGCCTGACGGGAGTCACGGTGTACGTGACCCTGGAACCCTGTTCGATGTGCGCAGGGGCGTTGGTGCAGTCGAGGGTGTCGCGGCTGGTGTTCGGGGCGATGGATCCCAAGGCAGGGGCGGTCGGTTCGCTGTACAACCTGCCGCAGGACCCCCGGTTCAACCACCGGGTCGAGGTGACGAGCGGCGTGCTGGGCGAAGCGTGCAGCCAGGCGTTGAAGACTTTTTTCGCGGGCCTCCGGGCTCGCCGGGACACAATTGAATAGGTCGTCTTGGAGAGCTGGCCGAGTGGTCGAAGGCACCTGACTCGAAATCAGGCGTACCGGTAACGGTACCGTAGGTTCGAATCCTACGCTCTCCGCTTCCACGCAGTTCGAGGGCGGGTTGGTCGCTGGAGAGGTGGCCGAGTGGCTGAAGGCGCACGCCTGGAAAGCGTGTGTACCTGAAAGGGTATCGTGGGTTCGAATCCCACCCTCTCCGCTCGCAGGAGCTGGTTAGATGCAGATCTTCTGGTCAGGGCAACGCGGGGCCGTGAACCCCGCCAGGTCCGGAAGGAAGCAACGGTAGCGTTACTTCGCGTGTGTCCTGGCCGTCCCTTTTGAGAGTCCCCGTCGTTGGCGAAAGCCGCGACGGGGACTTTGTCTTTTCAGCGCTCAAAGTACGAGGCCTGGCCGCGGCGCTCGGCGAGCCGAAAGCCAGCTGCGAGAAACGCCGCCTCCGCGTCCGCGTCCCGGGTGCCTTCGGAGGCGCTGGCATTGCTCCAGTACAAGCCGCGGTTGAAGCGAGCGTCACGCGCGGCGACCTGGAAACACGCGTCCTGCGGAAAGTCGCACGGGCACCAGGGCACGTTCTTCCCCAGGTAGAAGAAGCCCGGCGAACCCCACATGCCCTCGTTCATGATCACGAGGCCGGTGGTGGCGGCGCTGCCCTTCGCCACGAGCTGGAACTGCTCCTTGCGCTGGACGTCGAAGGGCGAAGGAAAGAGGAAGAACCCCACCCCCGCGGCGGCGAGCGCAACCGCGACGACGCGGCGGGCGCCCTGCCACGACGCGGCTGCCCAGGCGACGAACAGTGGCGCGCCCGCGACGGTGAGGAGCACGATCGTCGGGTAGATGAAGCGATCCTCCTTGTGTGCGGTGGCGCTGACGATGGCGAGGTAGCCGAGACCGGCGGCGAGGAAGATCGAAGGGCGATCGGCGCGGCGCTCGAGCAGCAACCAGGCCAGCGCACCGCCGGCGATCGTCCCGAGCACCGGGGCCACGTTGGCCAGCCCCGCCGGCAGCCTGTCGGCGAAGAGCACCAACACCGCAGCTAGCGCGGCCGCCCCCACCAGCCCCCCCAGAGTGGGGCGAAGCCAGCGATCCCGCCGTGCGCCACGAACGAGACCAGCGACGGCGAAGGGGGCGATCAACAGCCGCGGCAGGTAGCTCCACCACGGCTGCGCGCCGAAGCTCGCGGCCGCCGCGCCGGACGTCACGTTGTAGCGAAGGTAGTGAATCAGCGAGTGGAACCACTCACCCCACGTCAGCTTGTCGAGCAGCCCCAGCCCGAGCGCGACGGCGAGACCTCCCGCCGTGGCGAAGGCGAAGGTCCGGAAGCGGCGGGCCAGCAGCAGCCACAGCATCGCGGGGAGGATCGCGGCGGCCGACCCGTAGCGCGTCACCTCCGCGAAGCCGAGCAGCACGCCGCCGAGCAGGCCCTGGGCGGACGACTCGTCCTCCGCGTCGAGGCGCTCGAGACCCCAGACGAGGAACGCGACGGAGAGAGACTCCGACATGGTGCGCCCGGCGAACCACACCAGCGGGCCGTAGAGCGCCACCAGCCACAGGCAGGGCCGCGCGAGCCCCGGGCCCACCCGCCGCGCCGAGAGCCTCCACACGCCCGCCAGCATCGCGGCGTGGAGGAAGAACTGCGGCACCTCGGCCAGCACCCGCCGCCCCATCACCGAGCCCAGACCGACGGCATCGCCGAGACGAAAGAGGGCCGACAACACCATCGGCACGGCCCAGTTGCGGATGCCCCACGGCTGCAACGCGGTGTCGGGGTTGGCCGGCACCTGCCACTCCCAGGCCATCACGCCGAAGCCGTAGGTGCGGTGGAAGGCGATCTCCAGCGACTGGAAGAGTTCGTCGGGGTGGAGCCGCCCCAGGAGCAGCACCGCGTGGAGCGCCGCGGGCAAGGCGGCGACGAAGATCTCGAGCCAGGGGGTGCGGCGCGAGAGGGCAGGCGACGTCGTCATTGCGGGCGCGCACGAATACCACGCGTGTCGTCGGGCCGGTGAACGGCTAGAACGACGTGCGGATGAACGCCTGCCAGCACTGCGGGAGAGAGCACCCACCGGGAACCCCGAAGTGTCCCCTCACGGGCGATTCCATGCAGCAGCCCGGTCTCATCGCGACGAAGGTCGATCGCTACGAAGTCGAGCGGCTGCTGGGCATGGGCGGCTTCGGTTCCGTGTACCGGGCGAAGCACGTGCACACCGGCGCGACGGTGGCGCTCAAGCTGCTCAAGCGCAGCCTCGGCGCCGACCAGGGGATGCTCGAGCGATTTCTCCGCGAGGCACGCGCCGCAGCGTCAGTAGGCAGCGAACACATCGTGGGCGTGCTGGACGCGGGCCTGGCGACTGACGGGCAGGCCTTCCTCGCCCTGGAGTTCCTCGACGGCTCGGACCTCAAGGACCTCGCCACGAACGAGGGACCGCTCCCCCACCTCCGCGTGGTGATGATCGTGTTGCAGGTGCTCGAGGGGCTCGCGGCGGCGCACGCCAAGGACATCGTGCACCGCGACATGAAGCCCGCGAACGTCTTCGTGGTGCGCCGGCGCGACGAGCGGGGCGTGGAACGCGACTTCATCAAGCTCCTCGATTTCGGCATCTCGAAGATGCACGGCGACGCGGGCACCTCGGGGCTCACGATGACCGGCGTCGCCATGGGCACGCCTTCGTACATGGCTCCTGAGCAGTTCTTCGACGCTCGCAGCGTCGATGGGCGGGCCGACCTCTACTCGGTGTCGGCGATGCTCTACGAGCTGCTGTCGGGGAAGCTGCCCTTCGACGCAGAGAGCTACGCGCACCTGATCGTGAAGGTCCGCACCGAGCAGGCCGCCCCGCTCAACCAGGTCGCGCCGCAGGTGCCGATGGCGCTGGCCCAGGTGGTGACGGTGGGCCTCGCGAAGGAGCCCCACCAGCGGTGGCAGTCGGCGAAGGAATTCGGCGACGCGCTGCGGTCCGCGCTGGGTCTCCCCGCGCCCGGCACCACCCCGGCGTTCCTGCCTTCCCAGAGCCAGGCGCCCCGCTCGCTGGGGTCTCCCGCGAGCGACATCGGGTTCGATCGCACGCACACCCCGATGCCTTCGGCACCGGTGCAGCCCGTCCAGTTGGTCCAGCCCGCCCCGCCGGTGAAGCCTTCGGTGCCGCCGAGCGCCGCGGGCTGGCAGGTGCCGACGAGCGGTTCAGCGAACACCGGAGTTCCGATTGCGGTGGCGCCGGTGCCCCCGGCGGCCGTCAGTCAACCCGCGAGCACCGGGGGCTGGGTGGGCAACACCCCGATCCTGGCGGTCAGCATGCCGGGGCAAATCGGTGCGCGGTCGCCGACGACGGCGCCCCCGACGGCCGCGGTCGCGGCGCCCGGTGCAGCCCCGGCGCAGAAGAGCTCAGCCCTCAAGTGGGCGTTGATCGTTCTGGGGATGATCTTTCTCGCCGGTGGCTGCTGCACCTGCGCAGTGGTCAGCGAGATGGCGAAGCCGTCGGCTGATCCCGCGGCCGTCGAAGGGGAATGACCGGTCGCCGGACTCACTCTTTCGGGCGCAGCCGGACGATGGCCTGGACGGCGGCCCCATCGGGCGTCGGCTGGAGATCGAGCAGCGCGAAGTCGAGCTGGGTGAGCCGATCGAGCAGCGTCACCGCGAGCGCCTGGGCGGTGAGCGCGCGCCGCGGGTCCACGTCATCCATCAACCGCGGCTGCAGCAGCTCGCGCCGCAACTGACCGAAATCGAAGAACACGGAGAGGTGGCCTGGGCCGAACGAGCCCTCGAACCGCTCGCCGAGGGTGCGCGCGAGGTCGGTCGGTGCCCGGCTCGCGACGGGAGCCCCGGCCTTCAGAAAGAGCGCCCGCTCGGTCAGCGCGAGCTCCAACGGGCGCGCGCCGAGCGTCCCCCTCCACAGCCGCAGCTGCTGCTCTCGCACCAGGGCGAGGGGGACTTGCCAGCGCGTCGCGAGCGCCTCGATGAGCGCTTCGACCGGTGAGGCCTGCTTCACCGCCGCCTCGAGCAGGAGGGTGGCCTGCGGCTGGGGCCGGCCTCCAGAAGCGATCGTGCTGCGCACGAAGCCCTCGACGTCGACGTACAAGGAAGCGTCGAGGGTGCCGGCCAGCCCCTCCTCGAGCGCGCGCTCGAGGTCCGCGCCCTGGGCGAGGAACTCCTCGTCGTAGATCTTCCGACGCTGGGTTCCCGGGGAACCGAGCACGAGGGCCGCGGCTTCACGCGGAGCGATCGTCGCCACAGCCACGGCGATCGGTCCCTCGGGCGCGCGACCGAGCAGCCGAGGTCCTGCCACGGCGGGAACGGACCACAGCGCCGCGGGGCCGATGAGCCGGGCCTCGAAGTGCGCCTCGTCGCCCTCGAGGCGAACCGTGCCCGCGAGCTGACGCCAGGCGAGGCCTGCGGGAGCCCGCAGCCAGGTGACGAGCCCCCCGCTGGGGAGTCGATCGAGCGCGGTGGCGACGGACCCATCGAGCTCGAGCCCGAGCGCGGACGCCGCGGACACCCGTTGCTGGACGCCCGGTTGGCGCCTCGTCAGCGGGGCATCGACGGCGAACAAGGCCCCGCGATCGACGAAGAGATCGAGCGCGCGTGAGTCCTGCTCGAAGCGGGAGAGCCCCTGCACTTCGCTCACGAAGCTCCAGCCGCGATCGAGCAGCCACGCCTTCAGCGCGCCCATCGATTCGGGGCCGTGGGTAATGCCCACCACGCTGAGCCGAACGTCGTCGCTGTCGTCCCAGGCGAAGAACGCGAGGCCCTCGCGCGGGTCGACCCAGCGCGATCCGGCGGTCGCCTGGTCGAGCGCCCAGCCGTGCAACGGGTAGCGATCGAGCCATTCCTGCGTGGCAGCCGCGCCGACGAGCCGCTCGGCGAAGTCGACGGCCGGGGCGAGATCTTCGAGACCGCGGGAGATCACCGCCCACGCCACGTCGGGTGGCACGAGGTGAAAGGCCGACCGCGGGGAAACGATCACCGTCACCTGCTCGCGCAGCGAGTCCCCTTCGAACCCGCGAACGACGTAGCGCCCGGCCTTCGGGAAGGCGTGGGTGAGCTGCGCGGAAGTCGTGGGGGGCGCACCATCACCGAAGTCCCAGCGGCGAACGCCGTCGGCCGCGAAAGGAACCTCGAGGCCCGCCTCGACGGGTGTCTCCCGCGTCTCGACGTGCACCGGGCGAACACAGCCCAGCGCCAACACCACGAGGAGCCAGGGCGCCCCCCGCGAGCTCACGTTCAGAACTCGAAGCCGAGGCCGAACATGAAGTGCCGCGAGCTGAAGTCGAGCCCGGTCGCGCTGGTATTGAAGAGGTTCATCTCCTGGATCGTGCCTTCGGCGAACAGGTACGTGTGGTTCACGCCGACGCTGCTGTCGAAGTCGCGCGCGAGGCGCTGGTCGAGGAAGTCGAGTTGCAGCGCCAGGCCGAGTACACCGGCGAGGCCGAACTTCACGCCTTCGCCACGGGCGACGCCGTAGAGCTCGACGTCGGTGCCGTTGAGCAGCCAGTAGGGCATCGCCACGAAGGCGGCCTTCACGTATGGCACCAGGGGGATGTTGAACTTTTCCTTCGCGTAGTCCCACCGGTAGACCAGCATCGCCTTGATCGGGAGAATGCGCAGCCCGGTGCTCTGGTCGACGCGCTGGCCCGACGTCTCGTCGATCGCCTTGCCGAACTTCTCGGCGTAGCCGACCGACACGGCGCCCGCGAGCGAGCCGAACTTCTGGAAGAACTGGTAGTCCATCTCGACTTCGCCCAGCAGCATCGGCCCGCCACCGAACACGGCGTAGTACGGGCGCGACGCTTCCGGCAGGCCGAGGAACGGGCGATCGAGCAGCGGGGTGTACGGCGAGAGCTTGGCCTCGAAGTACATCTGGCGCGGCGTCTCGAGACGCTTCTTGGCGTCGGTGAGCTCGAAGGACTGCGCGGAGGCGGCCGAAGCCAGCAGCACCGCGATCAGGAGAGAGGACTTCATCAGGAGTTACTCCTTGCCTGCTTGCGCGCGCGACGCAACGCCCAGAGACCGACGAGCGCGGGAATCAGCCCCAGGCCCGTGCTGCAGCCCTTGTCCGACCCGCCGGCCTGGTTGAAGGCCCCGTAGAACCCGAGCGTCTTGATCGGCGTCACCGAGATCGAGGCAGAAGGATCGCTCACGTTGCCCGCCGCGTCCTTCGCCCGGAGCCGGACATCGTAGGTGCTGTTGTTCTGCAGGCCCTTGCCTTGAATGGTGGCATTGCTCGAAGCGGTCTCGGCGAGTTGGCGATAGTCGAGATCGTCCATGCCCTTGGCCTCGACTGTCACCACTGAGGTGTCGCTGTCGACGGTGAAGTCGAGCTTCACGGCCTGGTCCTGGGCGGCGTACGACGTGATGACCGGCGCGGTCGGCGGCTGCGTGTCGTAGACCAGCTTGAGCGGGTTGGCCGAGGCGTGCTGCGCGGTGCCACAGCCCACGCCGGTGAAGGTGGCGTACTCGATGGACCCGCAGACCCGATGCGTCCGGCTGAGCCCCGCGGTGCCGCAGGTTCCGGTGCCCGCGTCGGCCGCGCCTGCGAAGCCGGGCAGGTCGGCGATCTTCACGGTGAAGCTGCCGGTCTTGAGGGTCTGGAGCGTCAGCCCCGGAATGTCGTCGTAGTTGACGTCGCCCGTCACCGGAGCCGTTCCGCACTCGCCCTGGGTCGACCAGACCTTCATGTTGTTCGACGAGCACTGCGTCACGTAGGCGATGGTCGTGGTGTTCGACCAGCTCACGGTGATCGTGTCGTTGCACTGCCCCGCGCCGAATGTGTACGTGTCGAGGGTCGCGTCATCGACCCGGCGGAAGGCGATCTGGGGAATCACGATCGTCTGGGCCGACGCGGCCAGGCTCGACGCCAGGAGACACAGTGTGAGGAAGCGCTTCATTCGGGCACTCGAATCAGCAAGTTGAAGGCCACCCGGACGCACCTCCAACCAATTGATACCACGGCTCTTTCTGGCTTTTCGACGCCGCGGCCACTGACAAAATGTCACGTCCGGTCAGACAGTTCGAGGGCCAGATCGACGGCCGTGTCAGCGAGGCGGAAGACGTTGTCGACGGCGGCGACGAGCTGCACGCGCTGTCCGTAGGCCCGAATGCGGCCGACGTGGGTCGCCGAGTCGTCGGTGGTGAGCATGGGCATCGGGTAGATCTGCTGCGAGGGATCGTCGATGACCTTGAGGCCGTCGTCCTCCTTGAGCACTGCGCGGACGCCTTCGGCATCGACGGGACGGTTGAGCTGGGCGGAGATCACCAGCATGAGCCCGTGGTAGGTCGGCACGGTGATCGCGGTGGCGGTCAACGCGGGGAGCGCTTCGCCGCTCCAGATGCGCGCGGCCTCGACCAACACGTGCCGCTCGCCCTCGCACAGCGGGCCCTCGAAGGCGCCGACCGCGGGAATGAGGTTGAAGCCGATGCGGTACGGGAAGACCTCGATCTCCGGGTCTTTGCCGTTCATCAGGGCAGCGGTCTGCTTGCTGAGCTGCTCCTGGCCGGCACGCCCGCGCGAGGCCGTCCCGACGAGCATCGTCACGTCGGCGAAGGCGAGGCCGAACTTCGCGCGCAGCGGCTGGAGCACCGAGAGCAGCGCCTGGGTGGCCGGGTGCGCGACCGAGACGATGCGCCCGGTGAAGGGGCGATCGAGCACTCCGTCATTCACGCCCGGCGCGACGAGGGGCACCGCGGGGTCGACGCGAAACACGCCCGACGTGTCGACCACCCACGCGCCGGAAAGCTGGGCCTGGAGCGCGAGCGGCTTCGCCACTTCCGGCGGCACTGCGAGGATCACCGCCTGCACCCCGCGGAACGAGTCGGAGCCTACCTTCTCGGACGGGAGCGTCTCTTCTTCGTAGTCGAGCTCCTCGGCCTCGGTGGCCTCGCTCGAAAAGAAGCGCACCTGGTCTGGCTGGACGTCGTGGTGTTGGAGCGAGGTGATGATCTGCCGGCCGACGGCGCCGGTGGCACCCACGACGGCGATGATGGGGTCGGACATGGGTCAGTCTTCCTTGAGGCGCGCCTTCGGCTCGACGCCGGGGAGCGGAGGGAACTTCGGGTTCTCTTCGGCGCCTGAGCCGCGGAGGTAGTGGGGCTCGAGCGCGAACAACGCCTCGAGGTCGAACGTCGCGGGCCTTGGAGCGAGCCGGGCGAGGGCCACTGCGGAGGGCACGAGCGGGCCTTCGAGGAAGCTCGCAGGCGGAACACCCAGCGCCTCGAGGGGCGCCCGGTAGTCGATCAACCCGGGGCCGATCATCCGCGCGGCGGGCGCCTGGCGGAGGACCTCGGCCAGCTGCGCGACGGTGAGGGAGACCTCGGGGCCGAGCGACACGACGCCCTGCCCTTCCCGGCGGTAGCGCCCGACGTAGAGTTCCCCCTTCTTCACCACCGCGGTGGCGACCAGCTCCACGCCTTCGGGGCCTTCCAGCGCGAGCGCCGCCAGCGACGAAACGCCGACCACCGGCTTGCGCAGCGCGTAGGCGAGGCCCTTCGCGGTGGCCAGGCCGATGCGCAGGCCGGTGAAGCTCCCGGGCCCGAGCCCGCACACGAAGGTGGTCACGTCGGCGAGGGCGAACCCGTGGGCCTTCACCAGCGCGTCGATCGCCCCGGGGAGCACCTCGCTCTGCCGCTGCGGAGGCCCGATGACCTGCTGGGCGACCACGGAGCCGTCCCCGCGCAGCAGCGCGAGCGAGAGCGACAGGGTCGAGCAATCGAGCGCGAGGATCACGGCGCCGGGCTCATACCGGAAAGCCCGCGCGGGCGCGTCAGCAGAACAGCAGGCGCGCGATGTCGTTGCGGAAAGCGACGATCATCAGCACCACCAACACCGCGAAGCCCAGGTAC
>JBBRUE010000039.1:0-16449 GCA_038248085.1 Myxococcales bacterium
AGAACACACCCGTGGTGGTGATGAGCCAGTCGGGCCGGTTGGACACCAGCCCGAGGGGCACGAGGTTTCGGGTGCTGCTGAAGTTCGAGACGAAGCCCACGCGCTCGTCGGTCCTGAAGAGGACGCCGTCGACCAGCGCCACCGTCTCGACGTTCACGTCGAGCTTGAGACTCACGATGGTGTCGGGCTGTCGGTCGAGCAGCACCGACCGCAGGGGCTGGTTCCCCAGCAGCGCCAGCGCCCCCTGGGAGTCATCGCCGTCGACCGCGTGCCAGACCCGGCCCTCGGTGCCGGCGTGGGCGCGAACGAACGCGGACCCGCGCTGGACGGTGAACGGCTCGCGGAAGGGCAGCGGGTCTTCGACCGCCGTCGCGACGCGCGGAGCGAGCCTGTTGTGGGCCGACGAACCCTGCACCTCATACTGAATCGCGACGGGGAAGGTCCCGCCGTCGCCGACCTGGCGGCAGCGCACGAGCGCGCTCGCCCGACCTCGCTGCGTATCGTACGCATACGCCAGCTGCAGGGGGGCGCTGCCCGGAGGGCACGCGTCGTCGTCGCCGGTCTGCGAGCTGTCGAGCTGGTCTCCCATGCCTTCGGGAAGAAAGGGGACGACGCCGGGAACGCCACCGCCGCGGGTCACCAGCAACTGGAAGCCGAGGCGGTCGTTCTGAAGACCTTTGCCCGCAGAGATCGACAGGGACCGGAAGGAATTCGAGCCCGACCAGAGGGTGCGAGGTCCGCCATCGCCCGCGCCAGACCCTCCGTCGCCACCCCAGGCGAAGACGCCGGTCCGGGTCACGGCGTAGAGGTCGTCTCGGAGCCCGACCACATCGATGACTTCGCTCTCGGCATGGACCACCGGGCCGGGGAACATCTGGATGGTGTCGCCCAGCACGCCCGAGACGACCACCGCGCCCTGGGGGTGGCCCTCTTCGAAGGAGTCGAGTTGACGCAGGAGGCGGAAGGGCCCGCCGGGAAGGGTCGATGCGCCGCCGTCGAAGCTCAAGAGCGACACCCCGCCGTCATCGAAGCGGACGAGGGGACCCCGCTCACTGACCACCAGGTCGAGAACCGAGACGGAGGTCGCGCCCGGCGGCAGCGGCAACCACCGCAGGTAGAGCTGGCGTGGGGAGCCGTCGAGCGACTGAAATTCCTCCTCCCGGCTCTGCGCGGTCAGGAGGACGCCGCCATCGTACAATGCAGCGATCAGGGTGCCAGGCACGGCCGGCCTGACGTTGCGCGGATCGGACCACTGGGCCTCTGCAAAGGCCTCGAAGGGCACCTGGAAGACGCGGGTCATCGCGAGCAGCAGCGGCATCGGCAGTCGCTGCAGCGGGCTGAGGACGACGGCGTCGATCGCCGCGACGTTTCCGGAACCGACGACGTCGGTCACCTTCACGCAGCGCGACTTGCCCGTGTCGCAGCGCCAACCGCCTTCGCAGCCCAGGTCGGTGCTGCAGGGCGAGGCGAACCCCGCGTCGCTCAGCTCGAGGCAGTGCTGGGCCCCCGCGACGTATTCACCGCAGCGAAATCCGTTCGGGCATTCACTCCCGGCGTCGTGGCAGTCGCGTTCGGCGCCGCCGTCGGGGATGGCGGGATCGAAGCACTTGCCGTCCGCTCCGCAGCGCCACCCGCCCTGGCAGTCACCTGCGAGGCGGCAGGGAGCGGGCGCGCCGACCCCGAGTTGCTGACAGAAGCGCTGGGAGGCGATCTCGACACCGCATTGCCAGTCGGTGGGGCAATGATCAGCCCTGGTGCATCGCCAGTCGCTGGCGGGCAGGCCGGCGTCGCGATCGAAGCAGCGATCGACGTAGCTGCAGCTCCACCCGCCGGTGCACTGCACGCCACCGTCGCCGACATGATCGCAGGCATAGGGCAAGGGCCGGCTCTCGAGCACGAGGCCGCAGCCGACGAGCGCGAGGAGGAAGGCCGACAGGACGAGGTTCTTCACGGGAACACCCCCACCAGCACGGCGCCGTTCGACGACGGGACCAGGGCCAGCGCGCCGCCGGTGTCTTTCGGGAACAGCGCGACGCCCAGGCCGATCAGCGCCGCGCCGCCCGCGACCGCGCCGAGCCCAGCCCACTTGTTGCGCGCGATGACCGAGAGCTCCTCCTGGTAGTGGGAATAGGTCTGGTACACCCCGTTGGGCTGCAGTTCGTTGTTCAACGCCCGCTCGCGGCTGAAGCCATCGATGGCGATGATGCCGCCGCCCGCGAAGACCGCCGCGCCCACGCCGATCAGCGTCCACGGGAGCACCTTCGACGGCGCCGGCGGCAGGGGCGTGGCGGTGGCCTCGGCGAGCGCCCAGGGCAACAGCGCGGCGAGCTGCCCGGTGTCCTTCGCGATGCGCACGCTGCGCGCCAGCGACTGCGACTTCGCGGTGTCGAGCATCTGCAGCGAGAGCTGCAATGAGTCGCCGAGCTTCGTCAGCGAGCTCTGCAACACGAAGCGCGCGCCGATGGCGCCCGAGAGCTCCGCGGTGCAGCTCGAGTCACCACAGCCCAGCAGCTGCTTCTGTCGCTCGACGCCCAGCAAGGTGCGGATGTCGTTCGAGGAGATGACCTCGAAGAAGCCGCGCCGGCTGAGCTCCTGGGTCATCGCTTCGCCGAGGGCGATGGCCTGAGCCGCGTCGACGCCGATGGGCTGCACGTCGAGGACCGCCAGCTTCGGTTTGTCAGCCGCCAACGCCGCCGACAGCACCACCGCGAAAAGCCACATGGGACAGCCCCCCTGAAACTCATGCTATTTCAAAGACTTACGCTGGCGCAAACAGTCCTTTCACGTGACGTGATGGATCAGGGGTCCTGCAGACAACTGATCATGAGCTCCACTGAACTCGTCACGCTCTACCGCCGCTTTGGTCCCGTCCTCTTCTCCCACTTCCTCCGCCGGCTGGGGGACGAGAACCAGGCGATGAAGGCCACCCGCTACGCCTTCGAGGAGCTGCTGGCCACCAAGCGGACCTCGGAGCGCGAGCTGGTGCAGTGGATCCGCGAGCTGGAGACCCCCGCGATGGTGGCGCAGACCGACTCGATCTACTGAGCGAAGCCGAACCCCAGCAGCACGAGCTGAAAGAGCACCTGCGGCGTGTTGAAGGCCGCGGTGATGCGATTGATGCGCCGGAAGCGCGCCTCGTCTTCGCTGGCGAACCACACGCCCTTCTCGCCGGTGGTCTGGCCTTCGACCGCCTTGAAGAAGAGGGCCGCGTAGAGCACCTCCACCCCCAGGCTGAAGACGAGCATCACCACGAGCGCGGGCGCGAACAGGCCCCACGGACCGTCGAGCGGGAGCTGGTGGCGAAAGGCGACCCCGAGGGCCAGCACCGTCACCAGGCACAGCACGTCGTGGCCGATGCCCAGCGGTGGGCGCCAGGTCTTCGTGCCGTAGAGCATCACCATCTCGACGACGCCGCGCAGCCACATCGAGGCCGCGTGCACGCCGAGGATGACGCGGTAGCCGACGGCGAGTGACGGCTCACAGGCGAGCACCGCGCACTCGAACAGCCAGAACCAGATGGCGAAGAAGAGCCACAGCAACTTGGGGTTGCTGATCTTCCCGCCCATCGCGTGCGCGCGGTTCTGCTTGCTGCGGAACCAGCGCGACGCGAGAACGCACAGCGCCAGCGACGCGCCGAGGCCGATGCGCGTCGCCAGCGAGAACACGTCAGGGCTTCTTGGGCTCTTCCTTGGGCGCGGGCGCGACCGGGCCGGGCGCCTTGCCACCGACCATCTTGTACTTGTTGTTGTACATGCGGATGAGCTCGTTGGTCAGGTCGAGCGAGCTGGGCGCCCAGGCGAGCCCAGAGCTGCTGCGGTCGAACACCATCGTCAGCCCCTCGCGCTGCGCGATCTGGCCGAGGAGTTCCTCGAGCTTGGGGAAGATCGAGCCGAGCTCCTTGCGCTCGCTGTCGGCCAGCTCGGTGCGGTGCTTCTCGCCCTTCTGCTGGAACTCGTACATCTTCTTCTGGAGATCGGTCTCCTTCGCCGACGCGGTCTTCTCGTCCATCATCGGCTTCTGCTTCTGGTACATCTCGAGCTCGGCCTTGAGGGCGTTCTGCTCCTTCTCGAAGGCCTTCTGCTTCTGGTCGGCGATCGACTGGAGCCGGGCCTTGGCGGCCTTCCCCTCGTCGACTTCCTGCACCGCGCGCTGGATGTCGACGTAGGCGGCCTTGAACTCAGCGTGAGCGGCGGTGCTGATCAGGGCCAGCACGGCGACGAGCGACTTGAACGACATGTGTTGCCTCCAAAGAAAGATGAGGGGGACCTCGAAATTCACCGGCCCTATAGCTGCCTTCGACCGGAATGCCACCGGTGATGTTCACCTGCTCAGGGCCCGGAATATTCGCGCAGCTGCCCGATGAGCGCCGCGGCGCCCTCGACCGACTCACGGCGAATGCGGTCTTTGCCCCCGAGAAAGAACGGCGGCAGGTGGTGGAGCAGGCTCATGGTGCACACCACGACGCGCGTGGTGCCGGGGCGCAGGGGGACATGCGCGGTGTACGTGATGCTGCGCTCGGCGGTGCGCCAGCCCATGACCCGGGAGAATTCGGAGTTCGCCTGGATGACGATCGACGCCGGCGGCGCGGGGACGAACTCGAGGAACCGCGTGAGGGCGGGCGGCTGGGGCACCGCGGGAGGCGCGTCGAGCCAGGTGAGGGTGAAGCGGTTGCTGGGGGCGCGGGTCACCTTGAAGCGACCGTCGGGCTCGAGGCGCACGCCCATCTCGGGCGCGACGGTGCGGAGGTAGTTCACGTCGCGCGCGCGGGCCTCGGTGAAGAACGAGCTGTCGCGCTCGACGGTGTAGACGAGGCGGCTCATCACCACGAAGTACGGGTCGTCGGGGATGCTGAGCGCGTCGAGGGTGCGGAAGCGCGCGAGGGTCGAGCCGGCTGCCGGTGACGGGGTGGGCTCGGCCAGTTCGTAGAAGTACTGCACCCCGCCCTGCTGCTGAAAGGCCTCGTCGGCGACGAAGTCGAGCTTCTCTTCGCGCCGCATCTCGGGCGCCGCGGCGATGACGAGCAGCATGGCGAGGCCGGACAACACGGCTGCACTCTGCCCTATTCCGTCTACGCGGTCGCTTCGCCTCGGCCAGTCTCCCGCTGCGCTGCTTACCGCCTCGTCCAGCGTTCCCGATGGGTCGGCTGCGCTCGGGCTCCTGGGTCGCTTCGCCTCGGCCAGTCTTCCGCTGCGCTGCAGCCTGTCTCGTCCAGCGTTCCGCTGGGTCGGCTGCGCTCGGGTCAGCCGAGGAGCTTCGGGTTGCTGGCGAGGTGCCCGACGAGGGCGAAGAGCAGCTGGGCCTCGTCGGCGTCGGTGACGTGTTCGAGCTCGCGGTTGACGAGCCCGAAGACAGCCGCGAGCAGCACCCACAACCGCTCGGGGCGGCTCTCGAGCTCGGTCAGCGCGCGGGCGAGGGGCACATCTTCAGGGTCGAGGAAGACGACCTTGCGCTTCGCGTCGTAGCGCAGCGGGGTCCGCCCCCCGTCGCGGCGGAACTTCACGTCTTCGAGATCGTCGGGGGTGAGGCGACCGAGCGCGCCCGCGCGCAGCAGCCGCACTTCCTTGCGCAGCGCCCGCAGGCCCGCGAGCAGCGCCGTCCCGTCGGGAGGGTCGGCCTCGCGCGCGACGTCTTCCCACGCGCGGAGATCGGTCACCCGCCACACGCGGTTGCGGCCCAGGAGCGTCGCGAGCACCGTGAGCCAGGGAGCGGCGAACGAGGAGGTCGACAGCACGCACGCGCTGACGTGATCAGGCCGGCCCCCGCTGCGCTCGAAGACGGCGACGCGATTGCGGCTCGAGACCTCGCCGGCGACCGCCCGCAGGTTCACCTTCACCCCCTCGACCGTGAGGAAGAGCGGCGCGTCGGCGAGCGCCTGGCCGGCCCCCGTGAGGCGCTCGACCTGCGCCGCTGACTCGAGCCCTCCCTCGGCGAGGAAGCCGAGCGCCCACGCCGCGGCCCGCTCGCGATCGTCGTGGCCGAACCCGCGCGACGCCTCGGCCAGCGCGACGAAGAGCCGCTCGACTTCCGCGCGCACGAGGCTCACCTGCGCCCGGGTGGGCGTCGCCTTCGTCCACCCCTCGTCGACGGCGAGGCCCTCGAGATCGATCACCCCCACCACCCCCGGCCAGCGAACCTCGAGCGGCTGCACGGCGATGCCGTCACGGGCGAGCATCACGCTGCCGGGACTGTCCGAGAGGGCCAGCTCGCCCCTCAGGGGGCCCGCCGCCACCGCCACACGGACGAGCGCGTCCCCGACCCAGGTCAACGAAGCGAGGCGCCTCGAGGTCAGGGCCAGCTTGAGGTCTTCGGTGCGACGGAGTTCTGCGGTGACGTCGTCGAAACGAAGGCCGAGCGTCTTGAGCGTGGCGCGGGTCTCGGGGGTGTCGAGCATCACCTCGGCGCCGCCCGCGCTCGGCGTGGTCGCACTCGCCAGCATCACCCGGCCCGTGCGCGAGGCGAGTTCGAGGACTGCGCCCATCGTCACCGGGGTGCCCACCAACGAGGTGAAGAGGGGCAGCGCCGGCAGCACCGCGGCCAGGGCACCGGCCTGGCCTGCGCGCCACCGCACGGCGCCGCGGGCCCACTCGGGGAAGCGTTCGTCACGATGGGCGAGGCGCCGCACCAGCAGCCGCTCGAGGGCCGCCTCGGTGGCCACGACCATCGCCTTGAACGACGCGTCACGCTTCGCCGAGGTGAACTGCGCCTCGGGCGTCAGCGCGGCAGAGTCGACCCGCGCGGAGCCTCCTACGGGGTGCGGCGAGGACCACCGCTCGAGCCACATGCGCTCGTGAAGCACCTCGATGTGCAGCTCGCCCGACGGCACATCGCCGAGGGCCACTTCCCCTTCGAGCCCCGTTCCACGCACCGGTTCCCGCCAGGGGCCCTCGAGCGGCGCGTCGATGCGGGCGAACTTCGGGCGGGCCCGGATGGAGTCGGCGAGCGCCAGCGCCTCGGACACGTCGACGAAGGTGAGGCCCAGCCCTGCGGCCCACGTCGCTTCGTCGGCGCGCGGCCACCACGCGCGGCGTCCCGGCTCGAGGAAGGTGCCTCCGCGGTGCGTGACCTCCACCTTCCCGAATTCCTGCTGGAGACGGATCAGGTCCTCGATGCGAAGCGACGAACCGTCACTCGCGCGGAGCAGCGGGGCGCGGGTCAGCGGGGGCAGCTCGAGCGCCTCGGCCGCGGGCTTGCGCTTCTTGCCGCGCGCCTTCCTCTTTCCCTTCCATTCCCACGCCTGCTCGGCGGCGAGCTGCAGCGCGAGGTGGACGCGGGTCGGTTCCCAGCCCGGAGGCGCCGGTCGTTGCCCGAGCTGCGCGGCGAGCCCAGCGGCCGACGCGGTGACGGCGTCGATGACTTCGCGGAAGTGTGCGTCGGTCTCCACGCCCGAGAACCCGGGCTTCGGGGTCAACCGCGGCGAATCGATCGCGGCTGCGTAAGGGGCGGGGAGCGCGCCCGCGACGACACACAAGGGCTTGCGGTCGAGGAACAGCTCGAGCCGACCGGCGCCATCGCGCGCGATGACGACCTCCCCGGTGAGTCCGTTGGCGGAGAGACGCTGCCGCCACGGCGACTCGACCCGCGCGACGATCTCTTCTACCGGCGCGAGCCCCTCGCGCTGGCGGAGCGCGGCCAGTTGCAGGCGCAGGGCTTCCTCCGCCCGCACGGGGCCCGACCACCGACGCGTGGCGACGCGCAGGGCCTCGGTGTCGGCGACGATGATGGGTTGGCGGTCGGGCAGCGAGCCCTGCATCGGCGTGAGCACGTACCGGGGCGCGTCGGACGAGACTCCGTGGAGATCGCGGGTGACTCCGTCAGTGCAGGGAAAGACGAGCGCGCGACGCAAGGCCTCGGCGTCTGCCTCGGGGAGCTCGCGGTCGGCGCAGTGGCCGAGCATCAAAAGCACCACGCGGCGCGCGGCCTCGTCGGTCGCCGGGCCGGATGGCACGGTCCCGGTGGCCGCGGGCTCACTGCTGCGTGTCGCATCGGCCGCGGATCCCGACCCGTGCGCTTCACCGACAGCCCTGGCTGCGGACCCGTTGCTGCGCCCGGGCCTCGCGCTGGCAGCTCCCGAACCTTGCCGAGCGCTGCCTGCCGCGGCGGACTCGGTGCCGCGCGTCACATCGGTCGCCGAACCGCCCACCTCGCCGCCCGCGGTGACGGCCGGCCCGCTCGCGCGCGTCGCATCCCCACCCTTCGCGGTCGCAGCGGCCGCCCCGAGCGCCGGGCTTCCCTCGAGGCGCGCGGCTGCGTCGCGCGCCACCTCGCGCACCGCGAAGTCGACGACCTGCCGTAACGCGTCTTCGTCGGGGGCGGTCAACGTCTGCGTGGCGTTGAGCTCGAGCTGAGGCCACTCCACGCACATCGTCAGCGGCAGCGGGCTCGGCAGCTCGAGCTTCGTCCAGGCGCGCCCCGCGACGACGACCTGCACGCGGGTCTCTTCGCTCGCGCCCTCACGCAGGCCGACGAGCGCCGTGAAGTGCGGGCCGGTCAGGCGACGCTCGAGCTGGAGCCCGCTCGGCAGCTCGAAGGGCCACACCGGGAACGACTCGAGCCGGTGGCGCGCCTCCCTGCGCTCGAGCTGGGGTCCCGCACTCTCGGAGGTGCGCCCGAGCACCTCGCGCAACGCGGTGATCATCGACGGCGCTTCGAAGAGCACGAGCAGATCGTCGGGCACGACCGGCCTGCGGCCCGCCGGCGAGAGGGTCAGGAGGCGAGGCGTGGCCTGCAGGTCGAGCAGCGACACGCGGCGATTCCCCGCATCGAAGAGCTTCGCCTCGGCCACCGCGCGCGTGTCGTCGTCGAGCGAGCCGGGGGTGAAGGCGCGCAGCTCCTTGTCGAGGAACGCGAGAAAGAAGCGCTCTGCGCCCGGGGACCACGCCTCGCGCGGGAGCTTCACCAGCGCGGGCCCGAGGCGGCGCTGGGCGTCGCTGACCGCGGCCAGCGCGCGCTGGAAGCCGTCGTCGCGGGTGACGGCCGTCCACTTCGCGTTGGGCGAGAACCGCGGGCTGGCCACGCTGGCGACGGCGTGCTGGTAGCGGGCGGTGAGCTCGGTCGTCTCGAGCCGCAGACCGTCCTTGATCAGCGTCAGCTCGAGCCACGCGCTGGGCTCGCGGGGAATGCCGACCTCGCCGGTCAGCCCCTCACCGACGAGGGACACCTTCACCACGGCGTCGTGCACCACTGGCCGCTCGTGGGGCCCGGCCATGCGCTGGCGCAGCTCGCGTTCGAAGGCGAGCTGCCCGACGACGTTCTCGAGCCGCTTGCCGTTGAGCTGGGTGAGGATTGCGTGCTGGGCGGGCGAGAGCACGAGCACGCGACCGCCGTCGAGCAACCCGTGCGGCTGTTCGGACATCACGTAGCGCCAGCGTGACTCGTCGGCGAGCGTGCGCAGCGAGACGAGTTCCCCGTCGAGGCCGGCGAACACCGCGGCGTCGCGGAGCGCGTCGGGGAGCTGCTTCATCGAACCGCCTCGCTGCACGACGAGTCGCGAGAGGAGATCGAGCGCGTGGGCCACCGCTTCGGGCCGCGGGAGCGCGGCGCAGACCGCCCGGGTCGCTGCGTCCTCGACGTGCTTGACGACGAGGCCCAGGAGCTTCGCGGCGCCGCTGTCGTCGAAGAAGGTGTCACCGAGGGGCCGGCCCCACTCCACGACGGCCCGCAGCCGCAGCGGAGCGAGCGCCGCGAGTTCGCCGGCCTCGAAGAGCCGGCCCCGGTGCAACACCCGCACGAAGGCCCCGTGGAGGTGCCGCGCGAAGCCGACCTCGCCGGTCAGATCGGTGCCGGCGATCGGCCCGCGCACGTCCCAGTCGCGCTCCTTGAGCTCGGGCGGCTCGACCTCGCGGAGTTCGTGCAGCGCGCGGTTCGACACCACGCGCTCGCGCTGGCGCACCAACACCTCGACGTCGACCCGGTGGCCCACCGGCAGCAGCTTCGCGAGCTCGAGGTTCCCGGCGAGCAGCACCGTGGGCTCGGGGTAGGTGCCCTTCGGCCAGCGTTGCTTCGCGACGTAGAGGCGACCGGTCTGGCGCAGCGCCTCGGTCACCGCCGCGACGCTGGAGCGCTCGTCGGCCGGGCCGGGGAGGAGCGGCGCGCGCTCGAGCACCTCCTTCCCCTTGGCGTCGAGTTGCGAGGGTTCGAGCAGCTGCCCGACGAAGGCGCGGCGCCAGGCGTCGTCTTCGCAGAGCGACTCGAGCGAGGTCTCGAGCAGCTCGCGCGTCGCCTTGCGCAGCGCCTTCTGGGCCTCGAGCAGCACCTCGTCATCGTCGACCACGTCGGAGCCGGACGCGTTTCGACGCAGGCCGTCGGCCCGGAGCCAGGCCTGGACCTGGACGCCGGGGGTCAGAAGGACGCGCGAGGCGACGAGCACGCCCGACACGTCGAGCTCGAGCGTGGTGTGCGGCAGCGGCGGGCCCTTCGGCAGCGAGACCTCGAGGGTCCAGCCCCGGCCCGTCACGGTGCGCCGCGAGAACGTCGGGAGGTCGAAGGGGTGCGCGCGAACGGGGCTCTTGCCCTCGAGGAGCAGCCGGGCGGGGAAGCGGTGCGCGCGCGCGGCGATGGCCTTCGACTCCGGGGAGCCACGGAGGAAGCCCGAGATGACCCGCCAACCGAAGCTCTTGCGGAGGTGGAGCTTCGTACCGGAGGTCTTCTGCGCGGTGAGCTGGACCTGCGTCTGCGTCAGGGTGAGCGCGACGTTGCCGCTCTCGACCTTCACGAAGACTGCGTTGGAACCGAGCGCGCCGGCGGCGCCGAGCGCGAGGAGCCGGGTGCGCCGCTCGTCGGGCGTCGCGCCGGGCTCGAGCGCCTTCTCGAGGAGGTGGCGCATCGCGTCCGCGGGGAAGGGGGCGCCATCGAAGCGCACCACGACGTCGTCGGCGTCGGTCTCGACCTCGACCTTCGTCGCCCCGCCGAGCACGGCTGCGCGGAGCACCTCGAGCACCCAGTGCGAGGGGTCGGCAAAGCGGAAGTCACGCAGCCGCTGGAGCGCGCGCGCGGAGTCGATGCGGAGCTTCCCTTCCGTCACCTTCTCGCCTCCCTCGCGGAGCGCGTGTTCGAGATCCTTCGCGGTCATGACAGGGCCCACCGGGTGAGGGCCGCGTCGCGATCGGCGTCGAGCTTCGAGGCCTTCACCAGCACCAGCCGCGCCATCAACACCGCGGCCAGTCGGGGCGCGCGGGTGAAGAGCGGCGTGGCCTTCGCGATGGCCGGGTGCTCGAGGTTGAAGCACAGCACCGGAGGGCAGCGCCGCACGAAGGCCGAGCCGCGCGCGACCTCGGAGGGCACCGGCCGGGACAGCGCGTCGAGCAGCACCCAGGGGTCTTCCCGCGCGGCGCCGCGCACGGCCGACACCTCCACGCGCCTCACCATCGCGCCGGCGTCCTGCAGGAGCGCGAGGAGCGCCTCGGCGAACCCCGTCGGCGTGGGCGCGTCAGGCGGCGCGGCGTAGGTGAAGTGCGCGTCGGCGGTGACCGATCGTTTGACCTTGAGGAGCGCGGCGACGGCGTTGCCCAGGTCGCTCCCCCACTCCACTTCGAGCACCGGCCACTTCGCGTCGAGCAGCCGGTCGACGAGCGGGGTGCGCGCCATCGAGAGCGTGAGGAGCCCCGCCTCGCGGACGTTGGCGAGGACTTCCTCGTGGGGCACCGCGCCGCCGCCGGTCAGTCGGTAGGTGAGCTGCCGGGGCTTGAGTCGCGCGCTGGCGAAGTGGAACAGCAGCCCAAAGTCGCGCGCGCCTTCCTTGTGGGCCGCGGCGGCCGCGAGTTCCCCCGGGAGCCGCGAGAGGAGCTTGCCGTCGACCAGGTCTTGCGCCAGCGCCAGCGCGCGGGAGAAGTGTCGATCGCGGCGCACGTTGTCGCGGGTGAGCGTGTGCTCGAGGTAACGCGAGACGATCTTCAAGGCGACGCCGGGGATGAGCGGCTCCGTCGTCTCGAGGAGGGTGAGGCCGCGGTTGTAGAGCCCGGTCACCGCGGGCGCGGCGCGGGAAGGCCCGGCGATGATCAGCGTACCGTCTTCGACGTGCTCCACCTGGAACGGCGCGTCCACCGTGAGCGGCTCGCGCACCGGGGTGGGCTTCGGGGGTGAGCTGCCGTCGGGACCGCCAGCCGAGAAGACGACGTCCACGTCAGAGTGACGGCACCACCGCGAGAGCGACTCCTTCGAGCGGAGGACGAAGGCGTCGTAGTCGCCGGGGCTCAGTTCCTTGTGCAACGTGACGCGCGTGCCCTCGAGCGGCTCGTCGAGGCGGAGCAATTCCCAGGTGGTGTCGGCACGGAAGAGCACCCGCCAGGACTGGCCATCGCGGCCGGTGTCGACGGTCACCGCGTCGGGCGCGCAGGCGAAGATGCTGACGAAGCCGATGCCGAACTTGCCGATCTTCGTGAGGTCGTTCTCCTTGGTCGAGCGGAACTTGGTGACCAGGTAGTTCTCGATGACGTCGCGGGTCATGCCTTCGCCCCAGTCGGCGACGCTGATCAACGCGAGGCCCTTCGACGGCCCGGGGCGGAAGGTCAACGTAACCTCGATGCGCGAGGAGCCGGCGTCGATGCCGTTCTGAATGAGCTCGCGGTAGAACGCGAACGGATCGGTGAACTGGTGGACGAGTTCTTCGACGATGCCGCCGGCGCCTTTCACGGGCCGCCATCAAGCCACAAGTTCACGCGCTGCGGACGAGCACCTGTTTCCCGACGAGCGTACGCAGCGGGGCCTCGAGGCCGGGCGTGCAGAAGAGCCGACGCTCGCGGGCCAGCAGGAACCCGGGCACAGGGGGCTCGTCGACCGCCCACGGGTCGCGCACCGAGTGCTGGGCGACGTCGGCGCCGAGGCGCTCGAGCGTCACACAGAGCACGCCGGAGCCCGGTGCCGTGCACAGGGGCTGTAGGGCAAGCGCCTCGACCGGCGCATCGGCGGGCACCTCGCGGCCTGCGGAGACGAGCGGGCCCAGCTGGCCGCGCACGACCTCGCGCACCTGGAGCCGGGGATCGAGACGGGAGAGCGCGAGGAAGGTCTCGCGGGCGCTGCCGACACACGCCTTGCGCAGCGAAGCCGAGAGTTCGTCGGACACTCGCGCGAGCTGGTCTTTCCCCAGCGAGATGGGACCACGCCGCCCCTGGTCGATCACCAGCGTGTAGCGCAGCGCGCAGCCATCGAGCCGCTCGTGCAGCACGAGGAAGCGCGTCACGTCGCCGGCCGACACCAGGCGGGCGTGGGTCGACACCACCGGCGGCAACTCGAGTGCCGCGAGCGCCATCGAGAAAGCGCGGGCCTCCTTCGAGGGCCGCTGGCGCACCGTCTTGAAGAACTCGCGGGCGATGAACTGGAGCCGATGCAGGTGCGCCAGCGAGCGGGCGGTGGGAAGCCCACTCGCAGGAGAGCGCGTCACCTTGAGCGGGCGGCCGCGGGGCCCTTCGCGCCCGAGCAGGTCGAGCAGCGCGCGCCACTTCGCCGCGTCGGGAAACTGGGCGCCGAGGCGCGCCACGTCGAGGAGCCCGGAGAAGAGGCTGCGCCAGGCCGCGTCGCTCACCCGCCGTCGTGCCGGAGCGGCTTGAACTGGGGCACGTTGTTGCGCACGAAGTTGCCCCAGAGGTTGCTCTTCTTCCGGTACGTCTCGAGCACGTCGGCCGGGAGGTGATTCTCGGGCCCGAAGATGGCGACCGGCTGGCCGTTCTCGAGCACCGCCTTGCCGTCGGCGTCGCGCTGGATGGTGTACTCGATGAAGCCGTTCGCCGGGTCGGCCCGGTCGTGCTCGAAGGCCTGGGCGAGGTCCGTCGCCAGCTCCTTCGACTTCACCACCGCGCCCACCTCGCCGTTCACGAAGCCCGAGAGCAGGTCGAGGTTGTAGGTGCTGACCAGCGTCTGGTCGTCGTCGATGACCGCGCTCTTGGTGTGGAACTTCCGGTCGCCGGTCGCGACGTAGATGTGCGAGTTGGGGCAGCGCGCGAGGATCATCTTCCAGTCGTCGAGGAAGAAGGCCTGGGTCACGTCGCTGTCGGTGGAGAGCGGGCTGTTGGTGATGATGTCGATCTGCACGCCGCGCTCGGCCGCCTTCTGCAGGCCGGCGAGCATGTCCTGGGTGAGCACGACGTAGGGGTTCTCGATGACGATGCGCTTGGTGGCGCCCTCGACGAGCGCGGTGAGCGCGGGGGCCATGTTGTTCACCCGCTGGCCCGAGGCGGTCGAGGTCTGGTCGATGATCTTCGCCTCGGTCTGGTGAACGGTGGCGGCGCCGGCGTCGTAGTGCGCGCGGCTCCCGCGGGCCTCGAGGTGGGTGACGAGCTGCTCGGCCTGCGTGGTGAGGAACTCGAGGTCGCCCTTGCTCGGCTCGCGGCGCAGGCCCGCCGGGAGATCCTTCTGCACGGCGGCCAGCGACTGCTGCACCAGCTCGCCCGCGAGCTTCGCGCGCCCGGCCGGGTCAGCGCGCAGGGCGGTCTTCTGATCAGTGCTCAGCGGCGCCGCCTTGAGCCAGACGTTCATCATCTCGTAGGCACCGAGGAGCTGGATGTCCTTCTTGTCCCAGTTGCCGAGGCGATCCTTGGCGACCGCGTGGGAGGCGCCGCCGTTGGCGAGCTCGGCGTCGAACGCGCCCTTGAGACCGCCGGCCGTGGCCGCGCCGTCGAGCAGCACGTCCATGTCGCGCCAGGCGCCCTTCAGGTCCTTCGGGTTGGCGTAGTAGTCCTGCGCGATGTTGCGGCCGCCGGTGATGCCGACCTGGCCGTCAGCCACGAGGATCTTGTCGTGGTTGGACGCGAGCACCGAGTAGTCGCCCTTGAGGGCGTCGAGCGGGCGCTCGTAGACGGGATGGTAGATGTACGCCTGGCCGCCGTGGTCGACGATCTCCTGCAGGTAGTCCTGGCCCTTGAACGGCGCCTTGAAGCCGTGGGTCCCGAAGGTGTCGGCCATCGCGTCGATCGACAGCCGCACCGGCACGCCCTCGAGCTGCTTCTTGAGCAGGCCGCCGAGGAAGGCGTAGCCGTACGGGTCTTTCTCCACGATGAAGTCCGACGAGTCGATCGAGGTCTTCGCGTTCTCGATGAGGTCCATGCGCGCGTTCCAGGCGTCGAGGCCGTCGTCGAGGATGCGCGCCTTCGCCGGGCCACCGGGCGCCTTGAGGTTGTCGAAGGCGACGGCGACGCTCGGCGGCACCGCGGCCGGGCGGGGCGCGCTTACACCAGAGAGCGCAGCAGCGCGCCGGGCGCCGTCGACCGAGGCTGCAGCGTCGAGGCCGGTGCCCCTCACCGTCGCCGCGGCGCTCGGAGGCGCGAAGGGCTTCGCGACGGGCGCAGCCGCAGGGGCGTCAGCAGGCGCGGGCTTCGCGAGCGGGCGGGCAGCAGCGGGCGCGACGGGGACGGTGGGCGAACCGATCTTGGCGGGCATGGGCGCGGAGCCTAATACGGCAGATCAGAAGTTCGTTCGGCCCCATCGCGAAGCAGTGGCGGCCGCGATCCCGCTCGTTGCTCGCCACGTCGCTTCAAAAACAGAAGGCGCGGACGGGCTGCGATCAGCGCCGACCGACGCGGGGCGCCGGCTCGGGAACGGGTTCAGGCTCGGCGTCGAGCCACCGCACCGCGCCCGTCTTCGGCGCGTAGATCAACCGCAGCACCGTGACGTCCGTCGAGCGGGCGAGGAACTTGCTGCGGCGCCTGAGCTCCTTCGTGGTGAACGAGACGCTGGCGACGGTCGCGGCGTCGTCGAGCGCGTCGCCCTCGAGACCGGCGTGGCGGATTCCCCCGAGCGCGGCGGCCAGCGAGGCGGGCCGGGAGACGACCTTCGCCGGCGCCTGCCCGAGCGCGCGCTCGACGTGGTGGCAGCCGACGTGGCCCAGCACCAGCACCGCCTTCGCGTGGAGCCGCTTCACCGATTCCTCGACCGCCTTCCACCCGTCGTCCTCGAGCTGGGCGCCGGGCACGCGCACCACGGCGAAGGTGCCGAGGGGTTGATCGAAGAGCAGCTCCGGCACCAGGCGGCTGTCGGTGCAGGTCACGATCACCGCGTCGGCGCGCTCCTCGAAGGCGAGCGACTCGCGGCGCGCGACGAGGTCACGCTGGCGGCTGGCGCCTTCTACGAAGCGCGCGTTGCCGGCGACGAGGTTGGTGATCAGCTCGTCGAACCCCGACGGGGCGTCGGTCAGCTTGGCGGGCGGCGGTTCCTGTTTCGGGGCCTCAGCGAGCTCCTTCGCTGGAGCAGCGGGGTGCGCGTCTTTGCCGGGCTTCTCGTCCTTCGGCGCCGTGGGAGCGAACCGCGCCCACTCGCCGCCGTCTTCGGGTTTAGGCACCGGAGGCGGCGTGAGGCGGGCGATCGGCGCGTGAAAGTCACCGGCTTCCGGCTCGGCGTCGACGACCTGCGCCCGGGCGTGCTTCTTCGGCTCGGGCCCGGCCCCCCCGCGGACGGCCATGAAGACCATCGCCGCGACGAGCACCAGCATCTGTCCGCCCAACACGAGGACGAGGGGGTCCTTCA
>JBBRUE010000040.1:0-16401 GCA_038248085.1 Myxococcales bacterium
AGGTGCCGAGCAGGCCCGGCTGCTTCTTCACCAGGTGCGCGAAGAAGAGGTCGCTCTGCTTCTCGAGGACCGAGTTGGCCCGCAGCCGCATGTCGAGGTGCGTGAAGTCGACGGCGTCGAGATCCTGGTCCTGGTTGAAGCAGGAGAAGACGAAGGACTCCTTGCCGGTGCGGGGGTCGACGTGGCGCTGGAGGCACTGCGCGCAGATCTCCTTCATCATGCACTGCATCGGCGAGTTGATGCTGCCGACGGCGCAGTGACCCGGCTTGAGGAACGGCTGCAGCACGCCGTGGCGCGCGTCGCGCACCGCCTTCATCATGCGATCGCTGCCGATGGCGATGATCCGGTCGATGGTCTTGAAGTCGTACGTCGGGGGGCCGAGCTCCCCCTTCGCGTAGGCCACCATCGCCTGCACGATGTTGCCCACCACGCTCTTGTCCTGGGGGCGGCGTGCGGGGAGCGGGAGGTCGGCGTCGACAGCCCAGATCACCTGGTCGGCGGCGCGCTCGAGATCGTCGAGCTTGTAGGCGTCCTCCGCCTTCCGGTAGCCGGCGAAGTAGAGGACCTTGCAGCCCGCGGCTCGCAGCGCCTGGCCGATGGAGAAGAGCACGGCGTTGCCGAGGCCTCCGCCAGCGAGCAGCACGGTCTCGTTGAGGGCGATGTGCGTCGGGGCGCCCGTGGGGCCCATCAGCAGCACCGGCTGACCCGGCCGGAGCATCGCGCACATGCGCGAGCTGGTACCCATCTCGAGCACGATGGTCGACATGAGGCCGCGCTCCTTGTCGACCCAGGCGCCGGTGAGGGCGAGGCCTTCCATGGTCAGCCGCGTGCCCTCGACGATCGGCGCGGTGCGCTCGAAGTTCTGCAGCCGGTAGAACTGGCCGGGCTCGAAGTGCTGCGCGGCGAAGGGCGCCTTGACGACGACCTCCACGATGGTGGGCGTGAGTCGGTTGACGGCCTCGACGGTGGCGAGGAACGCGTGGTCGAGCCGCTCGAAGAGCGCGCGGCGCCCGGCGTCCCGCTGCGGTTGATCGATGGGCGAGAGCGCGGCGGCGTGCGCCTCGAAGAGCTTCGCCACGTGGGGGTAGCCGTCGCGGGCGGAGGCCATCGCCTTCACCACGTTGCCGGCGTAGGTCGGGTGGTTGTCGCCGTAGAACGAGATGAACTTCCCGTCCTTCTCGTAGCTGGTGAAGAAGCCGACCTCGCGGCCGAGATCGTCGTGGGCCTGCTGCTCGACCAGTTCGAAGCCGGCGCCCCGGGGCACCGCGTCGAAGTTGCGGAAGAACGAGCGCCGCTCATCGAGGGCGAAGGTGCCGGGGTACTCACGCTCGTAGGTGACGTTGGGCGAGGTGCCGGCGGCCACGCACACCGTGCGCGCGGGGAGCTCGAGCGGCTCACCGGTGCTCTTGAGCTTGCCGTCGACCAGCGTCATGCGCTCGAACTTGAGCGCCTGCACCGCGCCGAACTCGTCGCTCACCACCTCGGTGGGCGAGACGCGCTCGATGAAGCGGATGCCTTCTTCGAGCGCCTTGACGATCTCCTCGTGGTTGAGGCGGTAGGCGGGCGCGTCGGTGATCCCCCGGCGGTAGCACAACGAGACCCCGCCCCAGCCGCGCACCAGGGGAACGAAGTTCGGCAGCTCGTGGGCCTTCGCGGCGCGTTCCCGCTCGGCGCGAACGGCGAGGCCGTGCTCGAGGAACTCGCGGTACACGGCCTGCTCTTCGCCGTTCATTCGCGCGAAGATCGCAGGCTCGCCGATCTCGGAAGTGAGCGTCTCGTGACGGCGGAGCACTTTCTCGACCTGCACCGGGTAGTAGGCGAACAGCTCGGTGGCGGTGTCGATGCCGGTGAGCCCGCCGCCGATGACGATCGCCGGGAGCCGCACCTGGAGGTTCGCCAGCGCGTCGCGCTTGAAGGCGCCGGTGAGCTGCAGCGCCATGAGGAAGTCGCTCGCCGCGCGCATGCCGCGCACGAGGTTGTTCTTCATCGGCACGATGGTGGGCCGGCCCGCGCCAGCGGCGATGGCGAGGTGGTCGAAGCCCAGGCGCCAGGCGTCGTCGATGGTGATCGTCCCGCCGAAGCGGACGCCGCCGTAGCTGCGGAACCCGTCGCGGCGGGCGAGCGTGAGGTGAATGAGGGTGAGGAACGACTTGTCCCACCGCACGGTGATGCCGTACTCGCTGACGCCGCCGAAGCCCTCGAGCACGCGCTCGTCGAGGGGGAGGGCGAGCTCCTTCCAGTCGCGGATCGGCTGCAGCGCGTGCCCGTTGGCGCCGGTCAGCTCGTCGGCGAAGGGCTCGATCTTCAGGCCGTCGATGCCGACGACGGTGAAGCCCTCGTTGAGCAGGTAGTGCGAGAGCGTGTAGCCCACCGGGCCCTGGCCCACGACGAGCACGTTCTTGCCCATCGCCGGCGCGGCGTACGGCCGCTTCACGTTGAGCGGGTTCCAGCGGGTGAGCAGCCCGTAGAGCTCGAAGCCGTACGGCAGCTTCAGCACGTCGGTCAGCACGCTGGTCTCGATCTGCGGAATGTTCACTGGCTCCTGCTTCTGGAAGATGCAGGCCTTCATGCAGTCGTTGCAGATGCGGTGGCCGGTGCCGGGGCACATCGGGTTGTCGAGCATCACCATCGCCAGCGAGCCGAGCGAATCACCGCGGCCCTTGAGCGCGTGCATCTCGGAGATGTGCTCTTCGAGCGGGCACCCCGCGAGCGGAATGCCGAGCGCGTTCTTCTTGTAGGTGCCGCCCGACGCGATGGGATCCTTCTCCTTGAAGCCCTTGCTGCACGAGTCCTTCTCGCGCTCGTGGCACAGCACGCAGTAGTCGACCTCGCCCATCACCAGGCGCTCGTCTCCGCGGGGGTCGGTGAGCGTGAAGCCGTCACGCCGGCGCAGGTGCGCATCGGGGCCCTCGAAGATCTCCGGCCGGGTGGCGTCGGGCACCTTGAGCTCGACGAGCTTGTCGGCGATCAGCGGCCGGGGCTGGGTGATCGTGCTCCAGCCGTCGAAGGTGTGGGTGAAGCCGGCGCGGGCGAAGGTCCAGCGATCGATCAGCGCGAGGAGCGCGCGCACCTGCCCCAGCGGCTCCCCGACGAGGGACGAGCCGAACGCGTCCTGTCCGGCTGAGGTCGACAGGAGCTTTCCGCGCAGCGTGTCCCAGGGCGCCGGGGCGAGCTGCCGCTCGAGGCGCATCAGGGTGAGCGTCGCCTCGGCGAGCGCGCGTTCGTGATCGACGCCGTGAGCCGCGAGGCCGTGGGCCTTCAACGAGTGGGCGGGCGGCAGCTCGGCGCCGAAGCCCAGGGCCAGGAGCAGGGCGACCCGGGCATCGAGCTGCGGCAGCTCGTCGCGCGTGGGGCGATCGGTCTGACCCTTCTTGAACACGCGGCGGCTGACGAACTCGCGCTTGAATTCGAAGAGCGCGAGCTCGCCGGTGAGCGTCGCGCGCAGGCGCTCGAGTTCGGTCTCGAGCTTGAAGAGCCGGCCGAGGAAGCGGCTGACGGCCGCGGCGATCGCGATGAGCAGCTCCGACTCGGCGGGGCCGGCGAGGCCACCGCGGGAGGTGCCCTGCTGCACGGCGTCGCGGTAGGTGGCGAAGCGGGCGGCCAGCGCCGGGTCGGTGTCGCGCAACGAGTCGAGAAACGATTGGTGGAGCCGCTGAAGACCCGTGGGGCGGTGGAGATCGTCGAACGTGAACCCAGCGATACCGAGCTGCAACATGCGCTTGCACTACCCGCCGGGCACAGGTGGTTCAAGCGTTCAGCTGATCGAGCCCCGCGTGCAGGTAGGAGAGCAGCTGCTCGAGGTGTTGGCCGGCGACCACGCCGACGCGGTTGATCCGCGCCTGGGTGTCGGCCAGGCGGGCGTCGAGCAGGCTGAGCTCGACAAGCAGCTGGTGGGCCGCGGCGGCGGCATCGACCGCCCCGAGCCCGCCGAGGACGCGCCGGAGGTCTTCGACCGCGGCTTCGTCGCCGCGGCGAACGAGCGGGACTGACGCCTCGGCCAGCAGCCCGGCGCCTTCGACCCACGCGCGCAACCGTCGCAGTCGCGCCTGCGCGCAACGGCGGGCGAAGCGGAGCACCGATCGTTCCGTCTCCAGCCGATCGCCCAGCAGCAACGCGACGATCACCTGCTCTTCCGCGCGGCGCAGCGCCTCACTTCGCGTCTTCGATCGCCGCAGTCGCAGCCCCAACTGCCGATAGCGCTTCCGTGCTCGCCACAAGTCCATGGGATGTCCTCCAACGTGGGTGTGGAGCACACCCGATGCCAGCGCCAGGGGCCTGAATTTACTCAAGCTCGGGGCTGTGTTTGGTCCGCGGCGGCGTTGCTCCGGGCGGGCCGAGCGGATAAGCGTCGCGCGGTGAGAACTGACCTCGAAGCCAGCTCGGAGCACCAGACCCACGCCGACGTGCGGACCGCCGCGAAGACGCAGGTGCGGCTGCTGATCTTCGTCATCGCGTACCACGCGGAGAAGACGCTCACCCAGGTGCTCGACCGGATTCCGCGCTCGGTGCTGGAAGAGTTCGACTGCGAGATTCTCGTGGTCGACGACGCGAGCACCGATCGCACCTTCGAGATCGGCCGCGAGTACCGCGACGCGACCCACCCGTCGATCCGCATCACGGTGCTGCGCAACGCGTTCAACCAGGGCTACGGCGGCAACCAGAAGGTCGGCTACTCGTACGCGATCAAGGGCGGCTTCGACCTGGTGGCGATGGTGCATGGCGACGGCCAATACGCGCCCGAGCAGCTGCCCAACCTCCTCGCGCCGCTGGTCAAAGGGGAGGCCGACGCGGTGTTCGGCAGCCGCATGCTCTCGCGGTTCGGCGCGCTCAAGGGCGGCATGCCGCTCTACAAGTTCGTGGGGAACAAGATCCTCACCACGGCCCAGAACGCGCTGTTGGGCACGAAGCTGTCGGAGTTTCACTCCGGCTACCGCATCTACGCCACCAAGGCGCTCAAGCAGATCCCCTTTCAGCTCAACTCGAACGACTTCCACTTCGACACCGAGATCATCATCCAGTTCATCAACGCCGGGCTCCGCATCACGGAGCTGCCGATCCCCACCTACTACGGTGACGAGATCAGCCGCGTGAACGGGATGAAGTACGCGCGGGATGTGATGATCGCGACGGTGAAGAACGCGCTCCACCGCAGCGGGGCGATGTACCAGCGGCGCTTCGACCCGGTCTCCGCGGGCAACGCGCACTACGATCTCAAGCTCGGCTACCCCTCGAGCCACCAGTACGCCCTCGACGCCGTGCCCGCGGGTGCGGCGGTGCTCGACATCGGGGCCGGGCCGGGAGGGATCGCCCAGGAGCTCAAGAAGAAGCACTGCAGCGTGGGGGTGGTCGACCAGTTCGAGCCCGCGCATCCCGACCCCGAGGTGAAGGTCTTCGTCCGCGATCTCGACCAGCCGCTCAACGTCGACACGGCTCCCTACCGGTACGTGCTGATGCTCGACGTGATCGAGCACCTCAAGGACCCCGAGGCGTTCCTCGAGGGCATGCGCCGGCAGTTCACCTTCGAGCCCAAGACGTTGGTGCTCACCACGCCGAACATCGCCTTCGCGGTGCAGCGGTTGATGCTGCTCGTCGGGCAGTTCAACTACGGCAAGGCGGGGATCCTCGATCGCACCCACAGCCGCCTGTTCACCTTCCGCAGCCTCGAGCAGCTGCTGCTCGACGGCGGTTTTCGCATCAAGGACGTGAGGGGCGTCCCCGCTCCGTTCCCCAAGGTCTTCGGAGACAACTTCCTCGGGCGGGGCCTCACCCAGCTCAACGCCGCCGCGATTCGCGTCTCGAAGACGATGTTCAGCTACCAGATCATGATGATCGCCGAGTCGACCCCCAACGTGAACTACGTGCTCGATCGAACGAAGTTGTCCTCCGACCACTGATCGTGAGCTCGAGCGTGTGGCGAACAGCGAAGGGGCCTCTCCTGGGCGGGCTCTGGGCGTGGGCTTCTTCCCGGCTGGTGTTGGCCGCGGTCGCCCTCGTGGCCCAGAGCATGCGCTCGGGCCTGTTTCCCTACTACCCACGGCCGGACCTCCTGTGCCGCGGTGGCCCCTGCACCCTGGGGGCGTTCTCGAGCTGGCTGGTACCGTCGTTGGGCGTACTGCTGGGGTCGATCGCGCTGTGGGGTCTGGTGGAGTCCCGCAGCGGCCTCGAGCCCGCCCGGTGGACGGTGTGGATCTGGCTGGCTGCGCCCACGACGCTGGCGCTGCAGTTCTCGGCGTCGCTGGCCTGGGCGACTGGGCTGTTCTTCGTTGGTTGCTGGATGGCCGAGCGCCGGGTCGTGGTGGGCGCCGTGGTGGCCACCGCCCTGGCAGCGGCGATCCTCCCTGTGATGGCCGTCGGCAGCGTCGGGGTGGCGGTGCTGCTGTGGAACGGGGGCGCGCTTCGGAGCTGGTGGGTCCCGCTGCTGAGCCTCGGGCTGCTGTGGCGCCTCCCTGGCGTCGTGGGGCTCTTTCCGGTCGAGGTGTTGGCCGGCCCCGGTGCGCGCGAGGTGTGGGGCGTGCTGCGCGTGCACGCCCTGGTCGCCGTGCTGCCCTTCGTGGTGGCGGCGGCCGGGCTGCTCTCGCGGCGTGACCGGGGCCTGGGCGTCGCGGGCCTGCTGCTGGCTGGCGCCGGGGCAGTGCTGGGCGTGCCCTGGCTGGGACGCCTGTCGGTGGCCTCCCCGGGCTGGGCGCTGGTGGGCACGTGGGCTGCGCGCTCGCCGCTGGTGCGCACCGCTTCGCTGGGTACGCTCGCCCTCTTCCAGGGACTGCTGCTGCACTTCTACGTACACCGGGTGCCTGTCCTGTGAGCGGCGCGATCGCCCCCGCGCCGGGCTGGTGGCGCTTCCCGCTGGGGCTGTTCGGGATTCACCGTGTCGCGCTGGTGCTGTTCTCCTTCTTCTCGCTGATGATCGACCCGGTGCTGGAGCGGCCGGGCGGCATGGTGCCGCTCCACGCGTACCCGGCCCTCGACGGGTTCTGCCGTTGGGACTGCGGCTGCTTCGCCCATGTCTCGGAGCTCGGCTACGACGCGCCGATCCACACCAACTTCTGGCCGCTCTTTCCCATGGCGGGCCGCGCGCTGACCCTGGTGGGGGTGCCGCTGCACTTCGGGTACCTGATCATCGCCAACCTCGCGGGCCTCATGGCGTGGCTCTTCATCTACCGGGTCTTCCTGCTGCTCGACGGTGAGGAACGGGCGCAGTGGGGGCTGGTGGCCTATGCCGCGTTCCCCTTCTCGTTCTTCCAGGCCAGCGCGTACCCCGAGTCGCTGATGATCGCCTTCACGGCGCTGGCGATCCTGCTCGCGCTGCGCGGGGCGGCGCTCGGCGCAGGCATCTCACTCGGCTTCGCCATCCTCTCACGGCACCTGGGGGTGATCGCCGGGCCGGCGCTGCTGATCGCCCAGCTTCGCGAGCGGGGACTCCGCGGGTTCCTGCGCAGCCCACGCGTGCTGACCCTCGCGGTGCCGCTGCTGATCGGCGGGCTGTACCCGCTGTGGCAGTGGAAGGTCTTCGGAGATCCGCTGACCTTCTGGAAGGTCCGCGCGCAGTGGGGCGACTCGGCGTGGTGGGGCGTCAGCAAGCTCTTCGCGGCGGACACCCCTCCGCAGTTCAACGGCTACGCCTATTTTGCCGTGGTGCCGACGATCGGAGCGCTGGCCCTGGGGGCGCGCAAGCGGTGGGCGGAGCTCGCGGGCTTCGCGTTGCTGATGATGGTGGTGCTGTGGAGCGTCGGCGCGGCGGGCATGGGTCGCTACGCGGCGTCGTGCTGGCCGGCCTTTCTTCCACTGGGCGTGGCGCTGCAGCGCTGGCCGGCGCTGCGGTTGCCGCTGTTGATGGCCTTCGGGCTGGGGCAGGGCGTCTTCTTCAACCTGTTCGTGCACCAGTACCCCATTCTGTGAACGTGCTCCGTGACGCCACGCCGCGGGCGCTCGTGCTGGTGGCGCTGTTCGGCTTCCTGTGGGCGAAGAGCCTCGGGCTGACGGTGTTCCTCGACCCCACCAACCTCGACTGGATGATGCAGGGCGATTGGCTGGCGCACCTGATGGGCTGGCTCTTCACCCGCTACGAGCCGTGGGCGGTGCCGCTGGCCCAGGCGCCCGGCCTCATCGCCCCCACGGGCACCTCGGCGGCCCTCACCGACGCCATCCCACTGCTCTCGGTGATCGGGAAGCTGGTCTCCCCCTTCTTCGGGGATCGGCTCCAGCTCTTCGGCGGGTGGATGGTGACGGGGGTGGTGGCCACCGGCGTGGTGGGGGTCCTGGTCGGCCGCGCCTGGCTCAAGGACACGGCCAGCCTGACCCTTGCCGGCTGCCTCTTCGTGATGAACGCCGTGGTGAGCACCCGCGCGGGGCACCCGGCCTTCTTCGGCTTCTGGACGCTCTCTGCCCTGGTCGGGATGAACCTCTGGCCGGTGACCGATCTCCGGAGCGCGCGGCGCGTGGCCGCGGTCTCGCTCGCGGTGACCTTCGTGGCCTGCGGTATCCACGCGTACCTGGCGGTGATGGCCGGGGGGCTGCTGGGGGCGGCGATGGCCCGGCTGGCTCTGGTGCGCCGCGACTTCCGGCCTCTCGAGGCGGTGCTGTGGCTCTGCGCGGCGCCGTTGACCTGGCTGCTGTCGCTGTGGCTGTTCGGCTTTCTCTCCGGCGCGCGCGGGGTGACGGCGAACCTCGCCAGCGAGGGCTTCGGGGAGTTCTCTGCCGACCTGCTGACCCTGGTGAACCCCTCGATCTGGAGCCGCTTCGTGCCCGCGCTCCCCACGGGCCCGCGGCAGTACGAGGGCTACGCGTGGCTGGGCCTGGGCGTGCTGGGGTTGCTGGTGGTGCGCCTGGGCGTGCTGGTGCGGCGCCGCCCGGAGCGACGGGCGGTGCTGGAGTCACTGCCGCTGGTGGTGGTGGTCACGCTGATGGCCTTCTTCGCGCTCTCCAACCACGTCACGCTGGCGGGCCGGCCCCTCGCCGATCTCTCTGGCCTCTATGCGCATGCGGGGCCCTGGCCCTCGGTGTTCCGCAGCTCCGGGCGCTTCGTGTGTCCGCTCTTCGCCGCGCTCACCCTGGCCGCGGTGTTGGGGGCCGCGCAGCTGCGCACGAGGACCGGGCGGGTGTTCCTGCTCGGGGGGGCCGCGCTGCTGCAGCTGGCAGACTTCGACACCCCCCGCATCGCGCTCAACCACCACGCCGGGACTGCCGCGTGGCAGTTCAAGGATCCCGCGTGGCAGTTGATGGGACAGGGGTACCGTCACGTGGTGATCCACCCCATCCAGCTCCAGTGGACCTGCCCCTTCGACGGCCCCCTGGTCGCAGGCCTGTCGTGGGAGGCGTACCGCCAGCGGCTGTCGATCAACAGCGGGCACGTGGGGCGACCTCCGCCGGGGACGGACTGCAAGCGACACCTGCAACCGGGCGAGCTCGATGCCGAGACGGTGTACGTGCCGTATTTCCCGGACTTCGTGGGGGACGTGCAGCGGCCGGGCATGACGTGTGGCCCCGTCGAGGGGCGTCTGGTGTGCGTGTCGTCGTCGCACGACACGGCGCTGCTACGTGAGCTTCGTCTCCGCGCGACGCGGGGACCGGAGGGTCGATGAGCATTCGAGCTGGAGCGCAGGTCGTCGGGAACAGTGGGGCGAGCGCGCTGGGGCTGGCGGCGATCTGCTTCGCCATCGGCCAGGCAGTGCAGGCCTCGAATGGGAACCTCGAGCCCGGGGCGATCCTCTGGGTCGCCTTCGCGATGGTGGTGGGCCTGGTGCTCATGGCGCGCGGCGGGGTGCGGCCGCTGGCTGGCGCGTGGGAACAGGGGCTGTTGTTGCTCGCGGGCGTGGCGGTCTGCTGGCAGTTCGCCCAGCTCTTCAGCACGCCCCCGGGCATCTACCTCCGCCTGCTCAACGTCCAGGGGCTGTGGACCTTCTACGCGGGCCTGGCGGTGGCGGCGGTGCTGGTGGGCGCGGGGTTGTCTGCGGTGCCCTGGCTGGGGCGTTGGCAGCCATGGCTGTTGGTGCTGGCGTTCCTGGTCGTCGGGCGCTGGTTGCTGCAGTCCTCCCCCAATCCCCACATCGACGTGTTCGTCTTTCAGCGCGACGGCGCGGCCGCTTTGTTGGCGGGCCAGAACCCCTACGCCCTGCGCTACCCCGACATCTACGGCAACTCGCCGTATTACGGCCCGGGCCTGTCGATCAACGGACAGCTCCAGTTCGGCTTCCCGTACTTCCCGCTGGGGCTGCTGCTCACCCTTCCGGCACACGTCCTCACCGGCGACTACCGGTGGACCCAGCTGCTGGCGATGGCCTTCACCGGGCTGGTGATCATGCAGCTGCGCCCCTCGCCGACCTCGCGGGCGATGGGGGCGCTCTTTCTCTTCTCTCCGCGGACCTTCTTCGTCCTTGAGCAGGGGTGGACCGAGCCGCTCGTGCTGGGCCTGTTGAGCCTCACCGCGCTGGTGGCGGTGAAGCGGCCACGCGCGTTGCCCTATGTCGTGGGCCTGCTCATCGCCATCAAGCAGTACACGGTCTTCATGGTGCCGCTCTCGTTGCTGCTCATTCCGCGCGAGCAGTGGAGCCTGCGCTCGGTCGGCACCTTCGCGCTGAAGGCCGCGGTGCCTGCGCTGATCGTCACGGTGCCCTTCATCATCGCAGGGCCACGCGACTTCTGGTTCGACGTGGCCCAGCTCCAGGTGCTGCAGCCCTTCCGTGACGAGTCCTTGAGTTTCCTCGCGTGGTGGAAGCAGCAGTACGGAGTCCAGCCGTCGACGGCATGGCCCTTCGGCGTGACGGGGCTGGTGACGGCCCTGGCGTTGTGGCGGCTGCCCCGCACGGTGGACGGCTTCCTGGCGGGGGTGACGGTGGTGTACCTGGCCTTCTTCGCGTTCAACAAGCAGGCCTTCTGCAACTACTACTACCTGGTCATCGGCGCGGCGGCCCTCGCGGCGGCACTCTCTGCTCAGCGCGAGAACGCGACGTCGAGCCGGGCGCCTTCGTTCTCGGCGTAGTGCACCAGCGCCACGGTCTCATCGGCACGCGGCGGCGCGCAGCCGCGATCGGCGCCGCACCAGCGCACCTGCCGCGTGCGGCAGGCCGGGGTGACCGAGGCGAGGTACGCGAAAGACGGGGTGAAGGCGACGAGTTGCAGCTCCGCCACCAGCGGGCCTGAACCGTGCGCGCAGATCGCGGCGACCACCCGGGCCTGCTCACCGATGGGCACCCCGTAGTGCACGCCGCGCGTCCCGCTCCGTTCGGCCAGCCAGCTCCGCCAGCCCGCGACGAAGTGGAGCTGCCACCCGGCGAGCAGGAGCACCGCCCCGAGGGCCACGCCCCGCAGCCAGCGCCGCGGGGACCCCATCAGCAGCGCCGCCCCGAGCACCGCCGCCCAGCCAGTGGGGAACTGGTAGTGCGGTTGGATGGGGATGCCGCGCCAGGCGTAGAACATCGGGTACAGCGCCAGCGTGGCCAGACCGAAGAGCGCGCGCCGGCGATGGCGTCCCGCGAGGCTGGCCAACAGGCCCCCTGCGCCCAGCAGCACCCACAGGCCCTGCGACAACTTCGAGAGGGGCACCCACCCCAGCGGCGCGTGCGGCGAGCCGAGGAAGGAGGCCCAGTCGCCGTCGAAGAAGTAGTCGATGCCGACGACCCCGGGCCCTCGAAAGACCTCGAGCATGCGCTCCAGGGAGTAGACCGCCGGGGTCCCGAAGTTCCCGGGCTGGCCCCGCTGTCGCCACAGCTCGAGCAGCCAGGGGCTCAACACCACCGCCGCCGCGGCCCCCAGCAGCGTGAGCCGCCTCAGGCCGCGGCGCCAGGCGAGGGGACGTTCTGCGCCCACCGCGACCGCTACTCCGGCGATCACCGCGAAGGGCGCGAGCATCGGGTGTGATGAGAGCCCAAAGCCGAGGATCGCGCCGATCGCCGTCGCCCGGCCCCAGCCTCGCACCGGCAGGGTCACCACCAGGCCGGCCACCACGAAGGCCACCGCGTCGGTCAGTTGGTCCCACGCGAGGCGAGACCAGAGGTGCTGGTGCGGCGAGCTGCCGAGGAGGAGCAGGGTGGCCCCGAGGACCCAGCGGCCCTGCGCCGAGAACACCTCGCGCCAGCGGGGCTCACGGCAGGTGGCGCGCGTCACCGAGAGCCCGAAGAACAGCTGGGCGGCGGTAACGGTGACCGCCATCGCGGCGAGGGCGACCTGCGGTGTGGCCCCGGCGAGTGCCTGCACCACCCCGTAGAACCAGAAGATCGCGCCCCCGTAGTAGTAGCCCGAGGTGCCGACGAGGGTGGAGCGGGTCAACACGTGGCCGGTGCTGAATTGCCCCCGCGCCGCGTCGAGGAACTGTGGCTCGTCGAGGATGAACGGCGCGAGGTCGAGGTCGACCAGCCGCCACAGCAGGGAGGCCAGCCCCAGCGCGACCAGTGCCCACGAGAGCGCCCGGGTGAAGCGTGGCTTCACGCCGCGAAACGCGGGAGCCGCGGCGGGCTCGCGAGGGTCGGCCACTCGATCTCGGTCCTCGGGTCGTTCCACGGGAATTGAGGGCTCGCCGTCAGACGCGCACAGCGTGGAGCAGGGGGAGGCGGCCGAGGGTGGCCATGGAAGGCTCGAGGGGGAGGGAGGTCGCGAACACCGCCCACCATGCTCAGAGTGACGGGCAAGCTCAAGCGCAAGCTGGGGCGCCCCGCTTCTCGCGTGCCGAGGCTTTGCCGGCGCGGCGGAGCGCGTTAGGAGCCCCGCAGCCCATGGACGCCCCGTCGCCTGACAGCCGCAAACTCGTCACCGTCGTCTGCCCGGTCTTCAACGAAGAACTCGCCGTGCCGCTGTTCTATGCGCGCCTGGAGAAGGCCCTCGCGTCGGTCGAGGATCGCGTGCGTTTCGAGATTCTCTTCGTCAACAACCGCTCGACCGATGGGACCGAGGGGGCCGTGCTGGCGCTCCGCGAGAAGGACCCGCGGGTGCAGCTGCTGACCATGAGCCGCAACTACGGGTACCAGGCCTCGATCACCGCGGGCATGCGCCATGCGTCGGGCGATGCCTCGGTCAACATCGACGTCGACTGTGAAGACCCGCCAGAGATGATCCCCCAGTTCATCGAGCGGTGGTTGGGCGGCGCCGACATCGCGTACGGCATCCGCGCCCAGCGCGAGGAGTTCGTGCTGATGCACCTCGCGCGCAAGCTCTTCTACCGGGTCACCAACGGCATCGCGGATCACGAGATCGTGCTCGACATGGCGGAGTTCTTTCTCGTCGATCGCAAGGTGAAGGACCACGTGCTGGCGTCACGGAGCACCTTCCCCTTCGTGCGCGGCCAGCTCGGCTACGTCGGCTTCCGCCGCGAGGGCATCGCGTACAAGCGCGAGAGACGCATCATCGGCGAGACCCACTACAACCTCTTCGGCGCCATCCGCTTTGGGGTGGCCGGCATTCTGTCCTCGTCGACGCTGCCGCTGCGGCTGCTGGCCTACGTCGGCTGGTCGCTCTTCGTGGTCGACCTCTTCGCGGCGCTCGGCTTCGTGACCTGGACCTCGCTGCCGTTGGAGCCGCTGCTGCGCTGGTTCGCCGCCGGCGTCGCGGTGCACCTCGGGTGGCTGGTCTTCGCGGCCGGGACGCTCGGCATCTACCTGGCGCGCGTCTACAAGGACAACCTGGGCCTCCCGCTCTTCGTCGGCGATCCGAAGCACTCCACCATTCCTGTTCGGGGCCACCATGACTGAGGCTGTGCTCACCTGCCCGATGTGTGGCGGCACCGACCGGTCTGTCGAGTTCCAGTCCACCCAGGGCTACGACATCGTCCGCTGCGCGGGCTGCCACCTCGTCTTCACCGATGCGCGTACCGCGCCACCGCCCTCAGCGCTGTACCCGCCCTTCGAGCAGTCGGACACCGCCGCCCAGCGCGGAGCGCGTTCGGCCCTCTCGCTCTTCACCCTGCAGCGCGCGCGGCTGGTCGAGGCCGCGAAACCGTCAGGTCGCCTGCTCGACTACGGGGCTGGCAGCGGCGCCTTCGCGCGCTTCATGGCGGGCCGCGGCTTCGAGGCGGTGGGCCTCGAGCCGTACAGCCTCGGCACGACCCTCGAGGAGCCTGGCTTGCGCCTGGTGCGCGCGCCGCTCGAGAGCGTGAAGGCCTCGCTGGGCACCTTCGACGTCATCACCCTGTGGCACGTGTTGGAGCACCTCGAGCACCCGGTCGAGCTGTTGACCGAGCTGCGCTCGATGCTGGCGCCTGGCGGGGTGCTGGTGGTCTCGGTGCCCAACTTCGGCAGCTGGCAGAGCGAGGTGTTCAAGGGGGGCTGGTTCCACCTCGATCCGCCGAGGCACTTGCTGCAGTTCGAGTCCTCCACCCTGGAGGACTGTTTGGGGCGCGCGGGCTTTACCGTCTCGAGGGAGGCGCCGTTTCTTCCGGAGTACGGAACCAGCGGGTGGATCCAGAGCGCCCTCAACCGCTGGCTGCCGCACCAGAACTTCCTCTACGAGTGGGTGAAGGATCGCGGGGCACTCGCCTCGATGTCGACCGCGTCGCGGGCCGTGCACTTCGCCGCCTCGGTCGCCGGCTCGGTGCCGCTGTTCGCCGCGTCGATCCCCATCGAGTTCCTCGCGGCGCGAGGCAACAGGGCTGCCGCGCTCACGGTGGTGGCGCAGCCGCGGTGACCTCGTCTTGCGGAAGGAGGCTGGCCGCGGCGGTCAGCGCGGCGAGCCCGAGCAGCGTGAAGTAGTAGTTGGCGAACGCCCACTTGTTGAAGACGAAGAAGCACGTCATCGCGGCGAGCGAGGCGATGGCCGCGCGGTCGCGGCCGGTTCGCCGGCGCCAGGCATGCCAGCCAATCACCAGCGCCGCGGAGATGAAGGCCGTCACCGGGGGGAGGGTGAGGTGCAGTCGGCGCTTCGCCCAGGTCACCAGGGTCAGCGCGCCGTCGCGTACCGGCAGGGCACTCAAGAAGTCGAAGTTGGAATGCTTCCACGCCCGGAAGTCCCAGAGCAGCCAGGGCATCAACGGCCCCAGCGTGACGGCCCCGGCAAGCACCCACTGGGGCAGGGTGAACCCGAGCGCCAGGCCCACCGGGACCACCACCAGCAGCATGGTCTGCTTGCCGCCGACGACCAGCCCGGCAAGCACCGCCGCCACCCAGGGCCGATGCCAGAGCAGCAACAACGCGCTGAACCAGAACAGGGGGACGGGGTCGATCCACCCCTGCTCGAGGATGAAGGGCCCCTTCGGCGTGCACCAGATCAGGAGCGCCGGAGCATCTTCGAGGATCGCGGGGAACGTGCCCCCGCTGGCGCGCACGGCCAGGGCCCGGGTCGCGAAGCCAGCGAGGACGAGGGCGAGCACCATCGCGTAGCGCACGTCGCCGAGGAGCGCCCACGACGCCGCGCTCACGTAGAGGTGCAGCGGTGGGTAGACGTACGGCACGTCGTTCGCGGTGCGCGGGCCGATGTCCTTCAAGCGGACGTCCTGGAACGGGTTCTTCCCGCTGGCCAGCACCGCGGCGCCTTCCTGCTGCACGGTCCACACGTCGATCTCGGGTGCAGGCGAGGCGATGATCGTCTGCATTCCCATCTGCGCGACCAGGGCGGCGATCGCCGTGAAGCGCAGGGCGCGCACCCACCGGGCCTCGAGGCGGCGCAGCGAGAACCCGTGGGTGCTGATCAACACGAAGACGCCCCACAGCGCTGCCCGGCCCAGGGACCAGTCGCGCTGGGCGTAGCGGAAGGGCTCCGGTGCCCACGCGGTGTACGCGCTGAGGGCCACAACGCCTCCGAAAACCGCTGGCGCCACCCAGCGCACCGGGAGCCGCCGCGAGGTCTCCGCACCTGCCGATCGGTAGAGCCACCCGGCGGCGATCATCCCGCAGATGACCCAGGTGATGGCCAGGTAGGTGAAGCCGCCCCAGTCGGGAACGATGGCCAGCCCGAAGAAGAGACTGGCGGCCAGGGCCACGGCGTAGCGGAGGGGCACCACGAGGGCCGTATGCCAGACTGTCGGAACGCCGTCGAAGGAGTCGCGCCCTTCGGTGGCGACTGCTACAGCGGCGGGCCTCATGATCGAAGGCGTCATCGTCTCCCCCCGTCGCGTCATCGCGGACGATCGCGGCAAGGTGATGCACCACCTCAAGGCCACGGACCCCGAGTTCGTGAAGTTCGGCGAGATCTACTTCTCGACGATCTTCCCGGGCATCGTGAAGGGCTGGCATCTCCACAAGGAGATGATCATCAACTACGCGGTGCCTCACGGCATGATCAAGCTCGTCTGTTACGACGATCGCGAAGGGTCGAAGACCAGGGGTGAGATCAACGAGATCTACCTCGGCAACGACCACCACGTGCTGGTGGTGGTGCCGCCCTTCGTGTGGAACGGCTTCAAGTGCGTCGGCCCGACGGCGGCGGTGGTGGCGAACTGCGCGAGCATTCCCCACGACCCGAACGAGATCGTCCGGCTCGACC
>JBBRUE010000041.1:0-16288 GCA_038248085.1 Myxococcales bacterium
GGCTTCGATCAGCTCGTGATCGTCGGGGGGCAGGTCGCTGCGGAAGCGGAGCCGGGTGCTCCCGAACTCGACGCGATCGCCGGCGAACAGCGCGCGCCCATGCGTCAGCGCGAGCCCGTTGACCCGCGTGCCCACGTCACTGCCGAGGTCGCGCACCTTCCAGAAACCGCCGTCCCAGGTCAGCTCGCAGTGCTTCGGCGAGAGCGCAGGGTCGTCGAACACCAGCGTGCACTTCGACGAGCGGCCGAAGGTCAGCGTGCCCGAGCTGTCGGGGAGGGTGATGTCGTCGCCGGGAGGCAGTTCCCGCTCGAGCCACGCGCGCACCGCCCGACTCTAACCACCCGCAATGAAAACTGCGCAGCGCCCGGGGGGCACTGCGCAGCGGGGAGAACGGTCAGTCGTTCTCTTCCTTCTCGCGCTTGCGGCCGCGCTCCGTGCGGTAGCGGTCCTGGAAGGGCAGCACGCGCTTGCGGAGGCGGATCGACTTCGGGGTGACCTCGACGAGCTCGTCCTCGGCGATCCACTCCAGCGCCTTCTCGAGGTTCATCTCGGCGGGCGGGGTGAGAATGACGTTCTCGTCACGACCGGCCGCGCGGATGTTGGTCAGCTTCTTGGCGCGGCTGGCGTTGACGTCGAGATCGCTGGGGTGCGCGTTCTCGCCGATGATCATGCCCTCGTAGAGGAGATCGCCCGGCCGCACGAAGAGCTTGCCGCGCTCCTGGATGCTGAACAGCGCGTAGGGGATCGCGTCGCCGAGACGGTCGGCGATGATCGCGCCGTTCGCGCGACGGGGGATGTAGCCCATGTACGGCTCCCACCCGTCGAACTGCGACGACATGATGCCTTCACCCTTGGTGATGGTGAGGAACTCGCTGCGGAAGCCGACCAGGCCGCGCGCCGGAATGCGGAACTGCACCCGGGTACGCGAACCGCCCAGCGCCGCCATGTCGACCATGCGACCCTTGCGGGGCCCCAGGCGCTCGGTCACCACCCCGACCGCGGTCTCGGGCACGTCGCAGTACACGAGCTCCATCGGCTCGTGCTTCACGCCGTCGATCTCCTTGATGATCGGCTCGGGGTTCGACGCGGTGAGCTCGAAGCCCTCGCGGCGCATCGTCTCGATGATCACCGCCAGCTGGAGTTCACCGCGGCCGACCACCCGGAACGCGTCAGGCGAATCGGTCTCTTCGACACGAATCGACACGTTCTTGTACGACTCGCGCAGGAGGCGATCGCGGATGTTGCGCGAGGTGACGAACTTGCCTTCGCGCCCGGCGTACGGCCCGTTGTTCACGCGGAAGATCATCATCATGGTGGGTTCGTCCACCTTGATGCGCGGCAGCGGCTTCGGGTTCTCGAGGTCGCAGATGGTGTCGCCGATCGAGAGGTTCTCGATGCCTGCGACACACACGATCTCGCCCGGGCCCGCTTCCTGGATCTCGACGCGCTTGAGACCCGAGAAGCCGTAGAGCTTCACGATCTTGCCCGTCTCGGTCTTGCCCGCGTCACGGGCGATCGACACCGTCATGTTCGGCGCGAGGCGACCGGCCGAGACGCGGCCGATGCCGAGGCGACCGACGTAGTCGTCGTAGTCGAGGTTGGCGAGGAGCAGCTGGGTCGTCGCGTCCGGCGCCGGCTCGGGCGGGGGCGAGATGTGGCTGACGATCGCGTCGAACAGGGGGTGCAACGTGTTGCCGACGTTGTCGAGGTCGTACCCGGCCTTGCCCTCACGCGCGACGGCGTACAGCACCGGCATCTCGAGGTCTTTCTCGTTCGCGCCGAGGTCGATGTAGAGCGAGTAGACGAAGTCGAGCACCTCTTTGGCGCGCGCGTCCTTGCGGTCGATCTTGTTGATCACCAGCACGGTCTTCAGCCCGAGGCCCAGCGCCTTGGTGAGCACGAAGCGCGTCTGGGGCAGCGGGCCTTCCGCGGCGTCGACCAGCAGCAGCACGCCGTCGACCATGCGCAGGCCGCGCTCGACCTCACCGCCGAAGTCGGCGTGGCCCGGGGTGTCGACGATGTTGATGAAGTTGTCCTTCCACCCGATGGCGGTGTTCTTCGCCATGATGGTGATGCCCTTCTCGCGCTCGAGATCGTTCGAGTCCATCACGCGCTCGTTCACGTGCTCGTTCGAGCGGAAGGCGCCTCCTTGACGGAGCATGTGATCAACGAGGGTGGTTTTGCCGTGGTCGACGTGGGCGACGATGGCGACATTGCGGATTTTTTCTCGGGGAAACACGGGCGCGCCTTTCGCAGGTTCCTTGTCGGAACACAACGAGCTAGAGGCGGCGGCGTGTTGCTCCCCATCTCGTCTGTCCCGATCTTGAAGCAGGTCGACACCGACATCTTCAAGCTCAGGTACTTCGGCCACTGCATGCAGTGCACCTTCTGCCAGGACAGCTGCTGCCAGTACGGCTGCGACGTGAACCTCGCGGAACGTGACCGGATTCTCGCGCTGAAGGAGGAGATCCGGCCCTTCGTCGCCAGCCCTCCCGAGCAGTGGTTCAAGACCGAAGTGTTCGAAGATCCCGAGTACGAATCGGGCAAGTTCGTGCGCTCCCAGGTGGTGAAGGGGGCGTGCGTTTTCCTCAGCCCACACGGGCGGGGCTGCGGCATTCACGCCTTCGCGCTCAAGACCGGGCGCGACTACCACTCGATCAAGCCGTCGGTGTGCTGGCTGTTCCCCGTGACCTGGGACAAGGGCCTGCTGCGCCCCAGCTACGACGTGTCGGACGACCTCATGTGCCGCAACACCGGGCCGACGCTCTACGAGATGGCCCGCGACGAACTGAAGCACTTCTTCGGCGAAGCGCTGGTCACCGAGCTCGACGCGATCCGCTCAGCGTGAGTGCAGGGACACCCGCTCGCGCAGGAAGCGGTCGATCGCCGCGTTGACCAGGCCGGGCCGTTCGAGCGGGGCGGTGTGGGTGCCCCCTGGCACGTAGACGTACTCCGAGCCGGGAATGAACTCGGCCATGCGCTGGCTGAGCCACACCGGGGTGAACCGGTCGCCCTCGCCGCCCACCACCATCGTGGGCACGTCGACGTAGGGGAGGTGATCCCACGCCGAGTGATCCTTCAGCGAGTCGAGCGTCCGCACGAAGTACAGCGGGTGCATCTTCGCCAGGTGCTCCATGTACGGGGCGAAGTCGTTGGGCTTCATCAGCGCCGGGTTGAGTTCGGTGCGAATGCCGAACTCGACGGCGAGCTGGGTGTTCACGATGCGCCCCATCAGCGCCTTGGCCAACGACGGCGAACGCTCGACGAGCCGCAGCAGGTACGGGAAGGCGACGCGCAACAGCGTGTGATCGTGCCACGTGTCGAGCGGCGTACCGTAGGAGCCGCAGATCAGCACCAGGGCCTTCACCCGCGAGCGGTGGCGTCGGTGGAACTCGAGCGCGACCTGCACGCCCATCGAGTGGCCGAAGATCACCGCCGACTCCATCTGCTGCGCGTCCATCAGGTGCGCGAGATCGTCGGTGATGTACTCCATGCCGATGCGCGTATCGTCGAGTGGCACGCCTGACTGGCCGTGGCCCCGGTAGTTCCAGTGGAGCACCCGGCGCTGCGCGGTGAGCGGCTCCCACAGGTAGCGCCAGATGAAGCCGTCACAGCCCAGCCCGTCGTTGAGCACCACCGGCACGCCGGCCGCCTCGCCGCGCGACTCGAACCAGATCGGCGCCCCATCTTCGGTTTGATACAGGCCCTGGTGAAAGTACGTCGACGTCACGCGGGGATCTCCTCGTCGGCGTCGGGCGTACCCGGGCGCTCGAGCTGGTACTTCTGGATCTTGAGGATCAGGTTCGAGCGGCTGATGCCGAGCTCGCGCGCCAGGCGGCTCTTGTTGTTCTTGGTGCGGTTGAGGCCCTGGCCGATCATGTCGCGCTCGAGGTGCTCGACGGCGTCGTTGAGCTTGCCGGCCGGCAGTTGCGCGATGCGCGAGGCGCCGATCATGTTCGAGCCCGAGACCCCGGACACCGCGTCCTTGATGCGGCTGGAGAGCAGGTCGGCGGGGAGGATCTCGAACTCGTTGCCCAACACCAGCAGCCGCTCGATCTCGTTCTCCAGCTCGCGGATGTTCCCGGGCCAGTGGTACTGCTGCATGATCGCCAGCGCATCGGGAGCGATCGCGCGCGCGCGCTGCCCCTCCTTCTTGTGCTTGCGCATGAAGTGGTCGATCAGCACCGGGAGATCGTCGCGGCGATCCCGCAGCGCCGGCACGTGAATGCGGATCACGTTGATGCGGTAGTAGAGATCTTCGCGGAACGTGCCCTTCTTCACCTCCACCGCGAGGTCCTTGTGGGTCGCCGCGATCACCCGCACGTCGACCTGCTTGCCAGCCGTGCCGCCGACCGGGGTGAAGGTGCCCTCCTGCAGCACGCGCAGCAGCTTTACCTGCAGGGCCGGCGACATGTCGCCCACCTCGTCGAGGAAGAAGGTGCCGCCGTCGGCCGCCTCGAACAGGCCCTTCTTGTCGCGAATGGCGCCGGTGAAGGAGCCCTTGGCGTGCCCGAACAGCGCGCTCTCCAGCAGGTTGTCGTTGAAGGCCGAGCAGTTCTGCACCACGAACGGCTTGTCCTTGCGCGGGCCGTTGTAGTGAATCGCGCGCGCGACGAGCTCCTTGCCGGTGCCCGACTCACCGTTCACCAGCACCGTCGAGTCGGAGTTGCACACCTTCTCGAGAATGCGGAACACGTCGATCATCGAGGCTGACTTGCCGATGATGTTCTCGAACTTGTAGCGCTCCGAGAGCTCCGAGGAGAGCGTCTGGATGGTCTCGTCCTTCCGGGCCAGCTCCGACTCGTAGTTGGCGATCTCGTTGGCGCCGAACTCGAGCAGGTCGCAGATCTTCTCGGTCTCCCGGTCGTCCATCAGGGGAATACGCTCGAGGGCGCGATCGAGATCGGTGGTGCCGGGGTTGAGCTCGGTGATCTTCGCCTTGAGCTGCTCCGCCTCGCGGGGGCTCACTTCCTGGCGCGCGAAGCCCTCGACGAAGAGCATGCCCTCGTACTCGTTCTCCACGTACAGCGGCGCGCCGACGACCGCGAAGCCGAGGTGGCACTCGTGGAACTGGCTGCGTCGCAGCTTGCGCGAGGCCTTGAACTTCTCGTGCAGCACCCGCACCGAGGCCGTGCACCGGCGGAAGCCTTCCTTCGAGAACAGGGACAGCCGGCAGAAGTCGTTCGGCGGAGGCGTGATCTGCCCCTTCGACCACTCGATCACCGTGCCGGTCTTGTCGGCAAAGCACAGCTCCGCACGCCACCACTTCCGCAGGATGTCCCGCAGCATGACGATGGTGTGGAGGTTCTGGTAACGCTCGTAATCCACGCGCGGGGCTTCCTTTGGGGTGTGAGCGTCGCGAAGGAGGACACTCTACGTCGTCGATCGCCCACAAATACGACGATTTGATGAGCGGAAGCGTGGGGAGACGTGTGAGAAGCGCAGTGGAGGTCGCATGAGAATTGTCGCGGGATCAGCGAAGGGCCGGGTGCTCGCCGCACCGGAATCGGACGACGTGATTCGCCCCACGGCAGACCGGGTGCGCGAGACCATCTTCAACGTGTTGGGCCAGCGCTGCGACGGGCTGACGGTGCTCGACCTCTTCGCCGGGACCGGTGCGCTCGGCCTCGAGGCCGTCTCCCGCGGCGCGATCAAGGCGGTGCTCGTCGACAACGGTCGCGAGGCGCTCGCCCTGTGCCACCTCAACGTCGAGACGCTCAAGTTCGGCGACCGCGTCGAGATCATCCCCTCGAGCGCGCAGCTCGCCATCAAGTCGCTCGGCGCCCACAAGCGCGTGTTCGAGCTGGTCTTCGCCGACCCGCCGTACCACTTGAAGGCGGGCGTCTCGGTGCTCGAGGCCCTCGAGGCCGCGAAGATCGTCAGCGAAGGCGGCGTGGCGGTGATCGAGATCGGCCGCGATGAAACGCTCCCCGAGCGCGTGGGGAACTTCGAGCGCATCGACGAGCGATCGTTCGGCGCGACCACCGTGACGATCTTCCGGTTGACGACTCCGGACGCTTGACCCACTCTTCGCGCCCCTTGCCCGTGCGCTCCGCCATCTATCCGGGATCGTTTGATCCGCTCACCAACGGCCATCTTTCGCTGATTCATCGCGGCTTGAAGATGTTCGATTCGCTCGTGGTGGCGATCGCCGTCAACCCCAAGAAGACCCCGCTCTTTTCAGTCGAGGAGCGCAAAGATCTCATCCGCGGCGCGATCGGCAACGATCCCCGCGTGGAGATCGACGACTTCGAAGGCCTGCTCGTCGAGTTCGCCAAGAAACGGCAGATCAACGTCGTGTTGCGCGGGCTGCGCGCGGTGAGCGACTTCGAGTTCGAGTTCCAGCTCGCCAACATGAACCGGCGACTGAGCTCGGAGATCGAGACCGTGTTCATGATGACCGGCGAAGACTATTTCTACATCTCCTCGAACCTGGTCCGGGAAGTGGCCTCGTTCGGGGGCAACGTCGAGGGCGCGGTGCCTCCGAACGTGCTCGAGAAGCTCACGGCGAAGTACGCCAAGAAGTGAGGTCGTGATGGCGCTGCAACTCGCGAAGCGACTGAAGTTGGTCAAGCCGTCCCCCACGCTGTCGCTCAACGCGAAGGCCCGTGCGCTCGCCGCGAAGGGCGCCGATGTCCTCAGCTTCGCCGCCGGTGAGCCCGACTTCGACACCCCGCAGCACATCAAGGACGCGATCAAGGGCGCCCTCGACGCCGGCTTCACCAAGTACACCGCCACCGGCGGCATCCCCGAGCTGAAGACCGCGATCTGCGAGAAGCTCGAGCGCGAGAACAAGCTGACGTACACGCCGGAGCAGGTGGTCGTCACGGTCGGCGGCAAGCAGGCGATCTACAACTGCTTCCAGGCGCTGCTGTCCCCGGGCGACGAGGTGGTGATCTTCGCGCCGTACTGGGTGAGCTACCCCGACATGGTGCGGCTGGCCGACGGCGAGCCGAAGTTCGTCGAGACCTCCGCCGACAACAACTGGACGCCCGACCCGAAGGAACTGCGCAAGGTGTTGTCGCCCCGCACCCGCGCGGTGATCTTCAACTCGCCCAGCAACCCCACCGGCTCGGTGATCTCGCGCCAGGCCCTCGAGGCGCTGGCCGACGTGCTGCGCGGCCACGACTGCCTGATCATCACCGACGACATCTACGAGCGGCTGCTCTACGTCGATGGTCCGTTCTTCAACATCGCGAACGTCGCCCCCGATCTCGCGCCGCGCACCCTGGTGATCAACGGGTTCTCCAAGGCGTTCTCGATGACCGGGCTGCGGCTCGGCTACGCGGCCGGCCCGAAGGAGCTCATCGCCGGCATGCAGATGATCCAGGACCAGTCGACGTCGAACGCGACCTCGGTGATCCAGAAGGGCGGCCTCGCGGCGCTCAAGGGCTCGACCGCGCCCGTCGACGAGATGGTGAAGGCCTTCGCGCGCCGCCGCGTGCTGATGACCGACGGGCTCAACCAGATCCCCGGCGTGAAGTGCCGCCTGCCCGACGGCGCGTTCTATTGCTTCCCCGACATCGGCGAGCTGATCGGCAAGTCGTACAAGGGCGCGATGGTCAGCGGCTCGATGCGGCTCTCCGAGATCCTCCTCGACGATTTCCTGCTCGCCGCGGTACCCGGCGAGCCGTTCGGAGCCGAGGGCTTCATTCGCCTCTCGTTCGCGACCAGCGACGCCAACATCGAGAAGGGGCTCGCGCGGCTGGCGGACTTCGTCTCGAAGTTGAGCTGAACTTCCGACTCAGAAGCCGCGCAGCTTCTTGAGTGATTCGTAGGCCTCTTTGATCTCGCGGAACCTCTCGCCCCCGTCAGTCGCCCGATCGGGGTGGTGCTCCGCGGCGAGCCGTCGGTAGGCGCTCTTCACTTCGTCGTCCGTCGCGGCCTGTTCGATGCCCAACGCGGCGTAGGATTTGTCGCCCTTGCCGAAGTACTCCGAGGTGATCTGCTGCAACTGCTCGTCGCTGAGGTTGAAGAGCCCGACCACCCGCTTGAGCAGGTCCTGCTCGCTCTTCTGCAGGCTGCCGTCGGACAGACCCAGGTCGTAGAGGCTGCGCACGATCTCCACCCGCATCGAGGGCTTCACCAGCGTCCGCGCGCGCGTGACGATGGGCTCGATGTCCGACACCGGCGACGCGAGGGCCGCCTTGAGCGCGTCCCGCACCTCGTCCATCGAGACCTCGTTGAACTGCAGGCGCTGCTCGAAGAACTCGCGAATGATGCGGATCTCGATCTGCACTGGAGGCGCGTCGGCGCGGGCGACCTCGATGAAGAGCGGGCAGAGGGCCTGCAACAACGCGAGGTCTTCTGCGCTGACCTTCTTCCTGGGTTTCGGGGGCGGAGCGGCGACGCGGCGGGGCGCGGGCGGCTGTCGAGCGGGCCGATCGAGGATCTCGTCCTTCGACGGGGGCCGGAGCGCTTTCGGGGCCAACGCGACTTCGCGGTCGACGGCGAAGTGGCCGATCAACGCCCCGATTCCGGCGAGGAGCGCCGCAAGGGGAGGTGACCACGCCAACAACATTCCCAGCGTCGCGCCGATCATCGCGCCGAGGACTTTTCCCAACATTCAAAGCGAGTGTGACATGCCTCGCGCATGACGGCTCAGATCATCGACGGGAAGGCGCTGTCCGCGAAAGTGAAGGTCGGGTTCAAGGCCGAGGCCGAGGCGATCCGCGCCAAGTACGGGCGCCCGCCAGGCATCGCCGTCGTTCGTGTCGGTGAGGACCCCGCGTCGAAGGTCTACGTCACCTCGAAAGAGAAGACGGCCGTCGAGCTCGGCTTCTCGTCGTGGCACCACCACCTCGAGGTGACCGTCACCCAGGACGAGCTGCTCGCGCTGGTGAGGAAGCTCAACGCCGACGACGCGGTCGACGGAATCCTCGTGCAGTTGCCGCTCCCGAAGCACGTCGACTCGAACGCGGTGCTCGAGGCGATCGACCCGAGCAAGGACGTCGACGGGTTCCACGCGGTGAACGCCGGGCACCTGTTCCAGGGCCGGCCGACGCTGGTGGCGTGCACCCCGTTCGGCGTGATGCGCATGCTCGAGGAGATCGGCTGCAACGTCGCCGGGAAGAACTGCGTGGTGATCGGTCGCAGCAACATCGTGGGCCGCCCGATGGCGATGCTGTTGCTCAACGCGAGCGCGACGGTGACCATCTGTCACTCGAAGAGTGACGTGGCCGCCGAGGTGCGCCGGGCCGACGTGGTGATCGCGGCGGTTGGTGTGTCGAAGCTCGTCAAGGGCGAGTGGATCAAGCCGGGCGCCGTGGTGATCGACGTCGGAATGAACCGCGGCGCCGACGGCAAGCTGAGCGGCGACGTCGACTTCGAGACCGCGAAGGAACGCGCGTCGTGGATCACCCCGGTGCCGGGTGGGGTGGGGCCGATGACCATCGCGATGTTGATGGGAAACACCATCATCGCCGCGCGGGCCCGTCTCAACCGGTGACTGATTCCCCTCTCCCTCGCGCGGGAGAGGGTCAGGGTCAGGGCTCGTGCCCTACACGCCGGCGACCTTCGCGGCCGCGCTGAGCTCCCAGGTGAACTTTGCGGTCTTCGTCGCGTTGGCGCCCAGCTCCATCTCGATGCGCGCGACGCCTTCCTTCGTGACCGTCGACGGCGCGGGCGCGCAGTCCCTGGGCAGCACCTGCACCTCGACCTCCTTCACTTCGGAGACCGGGATCCGCTCCTCGATGACGAGCTTCATCGGCTCGGTGCGCGTGTTCGAGACGTGCAACTGTACGGTCTTCGTCGTGGTGCGCCGCCCCGTCAGCCGGGCCTCGTCGATCTTCTCCGTCGTGTCGCGAACGACCTGGAGCCCGTCTTCGCTCCCGAACGAGAGCTTCACGATCTCCCCGGGAGCGGCGAACTTGAGCTGCGCGCGACCGACCAGGCCCGAGTTGCGGATCAGGTCGACCGGGCCGGCCAACAACACCTGGCCGCTCGAGTTGGTGAAGCGCGACAAGACGAACACCAGGCTCGACAGCTCTGCCGGGCACACGCGCTCGACGACCGCCTTCGACTCGAAGCTGAACAGCGCCACGCGGTGCGGCTGGCCGTCGGTGCGAATGGTCGTCGCGCCCGCCGCCTGCAACAGCCGCGTCTCGCCGCCATCATCGAGCCCCGGCATCTCGGGCACGCCACCCGTCTCGCCGGCGTGCTGGATGACCTCTTCACGGATCGCCACGTCGACGACGCGCTTCTCGATCTGCTGCTTGGGCCGGGTGAACAGCCGGTCCTCCTCGAGGCTCGGGGGCGTGGTGCCCAGCGTCGGCCGTGCCGTCGAGAACGCGAGCTCCACCTCGTCCCACGACTCGCCGGTGCGCTGCCAGACCACCGCCTCGGCCTCGACCTTCACTACCTCACCGCTCAGCGTGGCCCGGTACGCCGGCCGCCACACCGCGCACGGCACCAGATAGCTCGCCCGCACCTGGGCCTCGCCCGTACCTTCGAGCGTCAGCGCCAGCACGCACTCGAACCGCCGAGTGGGCTCTTCGGCGGCATTCAAGGCGACGCGGGCCTCCTGGTGACGGGCCTCGGTGAACGCCACCGCCTGCCTCGCCAGCCTCCGCTCTTCATCGAGCGCCGTCGCCTTCTCCGACAACGAGGTCAGCTGCTCCTTCCACTTCACGACTTCGCTCGTCCCGTACCCGGTGAATTGCGAAATCGCCCGGAACAGGTCCGACCGCGCGGCCGACAGCACTTCGGCCCGCGCATCGAGTCGTGACACGCCATCGGCCTGGGCGAGTTTCTGTTGCTCGAGCGCATGCACCCTCGTCCGCAGCGCGCTCGCGTCGGCCGGGAGCCCACCCTTCGGCTGCTCTTTCCATCGCCGCTCGAACTTGGCGTCGATCAGCGTCCCGCCCTTGACCTCGATCCGCAGAGAACGATCGACTGCCACCAGCGGCAGGCCCTCGATCTCCACCCGGGTGACGCCCGAGAGCACCACCGTGCCGCGCCGTTCGACCTGCGCGCGGTCTTCCATCACGACGACCTTCTTCACCGGGAGCGTGGTCATGATCAGTTCCTCCGATTTCCGCCGACCAACATCCGGTCGGCAGGCATGCGAATGGCGAACTGCGCGGTCAGCTTGAGGCTCTGTCCCGGGGGCACGGTGACGCGCCACCTCCGCGCACCCTTGACGATCTCCCCGTCGACGGGGCCCTCGACCTTCTCCCAGGGCGGCACCGACTGCACCTCTTCGACCTTCACGTCCTTCTCCGACGCATCGACGAACGGCACGCGCTCGCGCACCTCGATCAACGCCGGAGCCGCGAGCCGGTTGTTGAGTTCGATCTCGATGTCGTGCGGCAGCACCGCCGAGCCGCCGAGGAACCCGCCGGTGGTCTCCTTGTACTGGGTCTTGCGCGCGACCTTGATCGCCTCCTCCACCCCGAGGCCCAGCCGATGCGACTGGTCCGCGCCAGGGCCAATCGCCGGGAGCGCGGTGGTCATCAGGAACTCCTCGCCCGCGGTCACGTCCACTGGCCCGGGCAACAGCGCGTGCGTGCTGCGATTGGCGATGTTGAGGGTGCGGTAGACCTTCGTTTCGACCGAGGGCACGCAGACGTACTCGGGGGTGAGCCCCACCGCGCACGACATCACCGGCACCAGCACCCACTTGCCCGTGGACGGCACGTCAAGCCGGGCTCCGCAGTCGTAGCGGTAGTCGAACGAGTTCACCGACGACACCGGGTTGCACGACGCCGGCAACGAAAGACCCTGCACCGCCGTTGCTGCCCGCTGCGCCCGCGTGACGATCGCCATCACCACGTCGATCTGCACCGAGACGCCGGCGACGAAGGCGAAGTCCCACTCCGAGGCCGAGGTGAGCCGGCCCCGCTGGGCGTGGGCCTCGGGCGGTCCCATCATCAGGCGCGCGTAGTCGCCGAAGCTCGAGTCGAGGCCGGCCTGTGCCGCTTCGGGCTCGGGTTCGAACTCCAGACGGGCGAAGCCGTCGGCTTCACCGAACCCGCCCTCCGAGACTTCCTCGGCCATCATCTCCGATGGCGCCTCGTCCTCCTCGTACGCCATGTCCTTCGCCATGCTGCGGTTGCGCATCAGCCCACCGAGTGCGCCGCCCTTCGGCGAAGACTGCGTCTCGGGCGCAGGCGCATTGAACGAGCCGGTGGACGCGCTCCGCCGGGCCGGGGCAGGGGCCGCGGAGGCCGCCGGCGCGTGCATCGCCTTCATCATCGGCGCCTGTGGGGGCGGAGGCGGCGGCGCTCCAGGAGGGGTCGGCCGATCGTCCCGCTTCTTCGACTTCATCTGCTCCAACACGTCGCTCGGCATCCCGCCGCCGGCGCGCGTCGAACCCGACGAGGGAGGCGGCACGAGCGACGACATCGCCGAGTCGTATCCCTCGAACAGGGTCTCCAACCCCGGCGGGGGCTCACGCCACCCCGACCTCGGCGGCGCCTCCTGCCGGCGGCCGATCTTCAGCGACTTCAGCTCGGGCATGTCCGCCCGACGGCTCGACGACGCGGTCGACAGCGACAGCCGCGCCTGGTTCCAGTCTTCTCCGGTGTTCTGGGCGATCGACGCCCGCATCTGGAGCACGCCATTGGTGAGACCCCGCTCGAGGGTCAGCGTGTAGCTGGGCACCCAGCGCGCCCCGGGCACCCGGTACTCGAGCTCCAGGTCGACGGGCCCCGCCGGCGCCTGCGCGAAGGTGACCACGGCCACGCGCGAGAGCTTCGCCCGTTCGGCCCGCTTCGACGACGAGGCTTCCTGCATCCGCTTCTGTCGAAGGATCTGCTCCGCCTTCGCCTCGACGATCGCCTGGTCCAGCGTGCGTCGACGTTCCAGCCGCGTTCCGAGCTCTGCCTCGGTGAAGTCACCCAGGGCCAGCATCGACTCGACCGGCGCGGGGCGGGGTGGCTCGCCGCGCTTCTGCTCGATGAACGAGGGGCGCAGGGCCTGCAACTCGGTGATCTCCGCGTTGAGCCGCTGGCGCTGGAGCTCGAGTTGGGCCAGCCGGGCGCCCGCGTCTTCCCAGGCGCGCTGCTCGGCCGGCACGTCGACCTCTTCTGCGAGCTCCACATCGAACTGCGCCCGCACGTCGACCACGCGGTTCTCGCCGCTCAACACCCGCGCCCGCAGCGACGCCGGCTCCAACGAGAGCGGGAGTCCACCCAGCCGCACCTGGCGCTCGGCGCTCGCCACCACCTTCGCGATCCGCCGGCAGATGGCGCCCTCGCGGTACACGGTCACGGCATCCAACGATGAGGACAGGGCGCTCACACGACCTCCTGGAGAGGGGACAACGTCGGCTTCGATCGCTTCAACGCGCGCCGGCTCGAATTGGTGACATCAACACGGCGGCGCGCAGCGCAACGTCATGTCGGGTTGGGGCACACAGCGCCCCGAGATGCACTCGCCGCTCCCGGTGGTGCGAGAGGGGGGACGGCACTGAAACGTGACCTCCTTCTCGCAGAAGCCCGCACCACACGGGGTCGAGACGACCCGCGACGCATCGAGACGCACGCGTCGTGCGCGCGAACATACCCCTGCGTGAAACTCAGGCCCCGCGCTTTTTCACGACGCCGGACTTGTCGACGAAGTAGCCCTCGGGGAGCCGCTTCTCGACCTTCTCGCGGAAGCCCTGCACCTCGAAGCCCGTCTCGACCAGCGCCTGCACGCACGCCGTCTGCACGCGCTTGGCGGTCTCTTCGCCGACCAGCAGGTTGAGCAGCTCTTCGCGTGCCGGCTCGTACTTGAGGCTCGCCAACGTCTTGAGCGCCGCCATCTTCACGTCGTCCGACATGTCGTGGATGAGCGGGGTGAGCACCGGGCCCACGCGGTCGTCCTGCTTGCCCTCGAGGAAGCGCAGCAGCACTTCCTTCTTCTCGGGGTCGCGCGTGTACTCGGCGCCGAGGCGCTTGAGTTCTTCGGTGACGATCTGCATCACCTGGTCGGGCGGCAGCACCGCGTCGAGAATGCGCAGCGCCCAGCTCGAGGCGGCGTCGCTCTTGGTGAGGAACGTCCGCACCGGCGGCACCGCGTCTTCTTCGAGTTCGCAGATCGCGTCGAAGACGTGCTGCTTCTCGTCGGCGTCGGTCGTCTGCGGTTCGACGGCGAAGGTGAAGCGCTGCATCAGCACCGGCACGGCATCGGCGTGCTTGATCTCCGAGAGCTGCTGGAGCGCCTTCTGCCGCGTGGCCGCGTCGCCGAACTTCTGCGTCGCCTTCCCCTTGAGCTTCTGTGCCTTCTCGGCGGGAGTCCCACCACCGAACAGACTGTTGAGCAGACCCATGTGCGTCGAACGCCTTACCAGTCCATCGGGAGTTTCACAGCGCCAACTTCGCGCGCACGTCGCCGCCGTAGTGCTTCTCGAGCACGTGCACGGCCTTTTTTCCGGCCTCGTCGAGGGCCTCGGGCAGCTTCACCATCACCACGAGATAGAGGTCGCCCGTGGCGCCGCCCCGGAGCCCCGGCACGCCCTTGCCCCTCAGCCGCAGCTTGGTGCCCGACTGGGTCCCCGGCTTGAGGCTGACGGTGCCCGAGCCACCGAACACCGGCACCTTCACTTCGGCGCCGAGCGCAGCTTCCCCGATGGTCACCGGCAGCTCGCAGTACAGGTCCTGTCCTTCGCGCCGCACGAGCGGGTGCTCGGCCACGTTCACGTCGATGAAGAGGTCGCCCGCGGGCCCCCCTCGCTCGCCGGGCTCGCCCTGGCCGGAGAGCCGGATGCGCGAGCCGGTCTCGACCCCCATCGGGATCTTCACCGACAGCCGCCGCCCGTTCACGATGATGGTCTTCTCGGCGCCGAGCACCGCGTCCGCCAGCGAGACGTCGAGCTCGGCGTTCATGTCGCCGCCCGCGCGAGGGCCGCTGCGCCGGGCAGCGCGGCCCTAGGCCCCGAACATCTGCGAGAGGATCTCTTCGAAGTCCACGGCCGAGCTCGATTGCCCGTCGCCGCCGAAGCCACCAAAGCCGCCTCCAAAACCACCGCCGCCGGCAGGGCCGCCCGTGGTGCCGCCGCTGCGGTACGCGCGGAACTGTTCGGCCTTCTTCTCGTCCCAGCCCAGCTTCGAGGCGTCCTCACCGAATTCGTCGTACATCCGACGCTTCTTCGCGTCCGACAGCACCTCGAAGGCCTCGTTGAGTGCCTTGAACTTGTCTTCCGCCCCCTTGTCGCCGGGGTTGTGATCAGGGTGGAACTGCTTGGCCAATTTGCGATAGGCCTTCTTGACCTCGTCGGCAGATGCGCCGCGAGTCACCCCCAGCCGCTGGTAGTAGTCCTGCGCCATGATCGTGAAGCAGCCTAACCAGCCGGTGTGGGTATGCCACTGCGGCCTTGCGCTGTTTCTCTCGGCGTTTACGGCAGTTGCGCAGCCCCAGCCCCGCGTCATCGACCGGGCAGTGGCCTCGATCGAGGGCAGGGTGATCGCCTTTTCACAGCTCCAGTTCGAGGCGCGCGTCCTGCTGGTCGCCGCCGGAGGGGTCCAGGCCGCCTTCGCCCCCCTCGACCAGGAAGTGCTCGAAGCGAGCCTGCGCGCCGTCGTCGATCAGCGTCTCGCGCTCCTCGAGGCCGACAAGCTCGAGGCCTATGCCCTCGAACCGGGCGAACTCGAGAAGTCGATCGCCTCGTTTCGGGGGCGTTTCGAGAGCGAGACCCGGTTCGCGGCCTTCCTCGCTGCCCACGAGGCCGACCTGTCCGATCTCGCGGAGGTGCTCCGGCGATCGCTCCGCGCACAGCGAGCCCTCGAGGGCAAACTCCGGCTGCGGGCCCAGGTCAGTGAGGGCGAGGCGCGGACCTGGCGCCTGGAGCACGCCGAGATGAAGGACGTCACCCTCGAGAAGGTCCGCGCGATGCTCGTGCAGCAGCGCTTTGGTGACCTGGTGAAGAAGGAACTCGCCGATCAGCGCCGCCAGGTCGACGTGCGCCTGCTCGGCCCCTTCGCCCCGAAGGGGACCCCGTGAGGGAACTCGCCCCCGAGACCCGCATCCGCAAGATGGCCCACTCCGATCTCCCCGCGGTCATGGAGATCGAACACCAAGCCTTCTCCAACCCCTGGTCCACCGAGATGGTCCGCAAGGAACTGACCCAGGACTGGTCGACCGTCCTCGTCTGCGAGGAGTCGGGACCCTCGGGCTGGCAACTCCGGGCCTTCGCCATCTTCTGGTTGGTCGCCGACGAGGTGCATGTGCTCAACGTGGCCACCGACGGGGCGGCTCGGCGGCGCGGGTTCGGCCGCCAGGTGATGGACGCGGTGCTCGCGACCGGCAAGGCCCAGAAATGCCGAATGGCGACCCTCGAGGTGCGCCGCAGCAACGCGGCCGCCCA
>JBBRUE010000042.1:0-16066 GCA_038248085.1 Myxococcales bacterium
AGTAGAGGTCTTCGCGGAAGTTCCCGGTCTGGATCTCCTTGACCAGGTCGCGGTTGGTGGCGGCGATGACGCGCACGTCGATCTCCTGCACCTCGTTGCCGCCGACGCGCCGCACTTCGCGGTTCTCGAGCACGCGCAGCAGCTTGGGCTGGAGGTCGGTGCGCAGCTCCCCGAGCTCGTCGAGGAAGATGGTGCCGCCGTTGGCGCGCTCGAAGGCGCCGGGCCGCGAGGCGATGGCCCCGGTGAAGGAGCCCTTCTCGTGGCCGAAGAGCTCGCTCTCGATGAGGTTGGGGGGAATCGCGCCGCAGTCGAGCACCACCATCGGCCCGCGCTTGCGGCCCGACAGCTCGTGAATGGCGCGCGCGACGAGCTCCTTCCCGGTGCCCGTCTCGCCCTGGATGATCACCGACACGTCCATCGGGGCGATCTTCTTGATGAGGCCGAAGATCTGCCGCATCTTCACCGACTGCCCGATCATCCCGCACAGCTCGCCGTCGCGGTCGGGCTCGACGGTGACCTCTTCGTCGATCGGCGCGAACGAGAGCGTGGTCTGCCCCGCGCGAATGATGCTGCCCTGCGAGAGGTAGGCGCGCTCGATGCGGCGGCCGTCGAGCCAGGTGCCGTTGGTCGAGTTGAGATCGATGACCAGGTAGCCGCGCTCGGTGTACTGGATCTCGAAGTGGTGCCGGCTCGCGGTGCGGTCTTCCTGGAGCACGAGGTCGTTGGTGGAGTGGGCGCCGACGCGCAGGCGTTCCTTGTCGCTGACGACTTCGCGGCCGGTGTCGGGGCCGCCGGTGACGGCGAGGCGGCACTTGCGCACCTTGAGCGTGGTGCGGTTCTCGACCACCAGGGTGTGCGTGGTGGTGATGTGGCCGTCCTCGAAGGGGTCGAGGTACGCCGCGTCACCGGGGCTGGTGAGGATCTCGTCCTGGCCTGACGTCTTCGGCTGGTTCGACATGTGGGCCGGAAGCTATTCGGCCCCGCCGGTCGAGTCGACGAGTTGCATCACAGCGCGGCGATCGCCTCCCGCGAGGTGAGCTCGCCCTTCTCACCATCGAACGCCTCGAACAGGGCGCGATGGGCCTGCAGCGAAAAGACGTCGGTCCGCGTGGCGTAGTCGCGAATCCACAGCAGGAGCATCTCGAGGTTCGCGGCCTGCGCCTCGCGGCTCGGGTACTTGTGGGGCTCCCACGGCCGCGCGCGGGCGTTCGCGAGGCAGGCCTCGACGCCGGGGTTCAAGAAGAGCAGCCGCGTGCACCGGCCGAGCACCGCCGAGAGGAGGTCGGCGTAGCAGCCTTCGATGACCCAGCGCGGGTGGGCGGTGAGGAAGCGCTCGAGCGCGAGGGTGCTCTCGTCGAGCGGCCTTCGTTGCGGGGGCGCCGTGTCCTGCCAGGCGAGGGTGTCGAGGTCGAGGTGGGCGAGCCCGCCCCGCTGCGCGAGACGCGCCGCGAGCGTCGACTTGCCCGAGCCTGAGTTGCCGACCACCAGGAAACGACTCATGCGCGGGAAGCTACTCTCACGCCCGGGGCCCCGCAGCGGGTGCTATGCGACGCGCGTCGTCGTGACCTCCCCTTCCCCGCTCAAGCCCGGCCCTGCCCACGCGTTGATGCACCTCACCGTCTTCGTGTGGGGCTTCACGGCGATCCTCGGGCGGCTGATCTCGCTCTCGGCGATCCCCCTCGTCTTCTACCGGTTGATCATCGTCATCACGGTGATGCCGCTGGTGATCCTCTGGCGGCGGATTCCCATGCGCGTCAGCTGGGCCGAGCTGCGCACCTTCAGCTTCGTCGGCGCGCTGGTGGCCCTGCACTGGCTGCTGTTCTACGGCTGCATCAAGTACGCGGGCGTGGCGGTGGCGGTGCTGTGCCTGTCGACCATCACCTTCTTCACCGCGCTGTTCGAGCCGCTGGTCTTCAAGCGGCGCTTCTCGGTCTCGGAGCTGGTGATCGGCTTCGGGGTGATGCTCGGCGTCAGCTTCCTGGTGAAGGTCGAGACCAACACCGACTTCACCGGGCTGTTGATGGGGCTCGGGAGCGCGTTGTTCTCGGCGGCCTTCGGGGTGCTCAACGGCAAGCTCGCCCGGCAGACGCGCGGCGAGGTGATGACCTTCTGGGAACTCTCGGCGGCCACCGTCGTCACCGCGCTGTTCTTCGTGATCAAGCCCGAGACCTTCGTCTCGCCGTTCGCGCTCTCGGCCGTCGACGGCGGGCTGCTCCTCGCGCTGGGCATCGGGTGCACCGTGCTGCCGTGGCTGTGGAGCCTGCGCGTGCTGCAGACCCTGGCGCCCTACGCCCTGGCGCTCGCCGTCTCGCTGGAGACCGTCTACGCGATGGGCCTCGCGTGGTTCTTCTTCCCCGACGCGGAACAGCTCACCTGGCGCTTCTACGCGGGCTGCGCGGTGCTGCTGGTGCTCGTCGCCTTCAACACCTGGCGCAAGCGGGGGCCCGTCGCTTCGCCCTGAGCGCGCCCGTCACCTCCGCACGCGGCGTTCGGCACCGCGCGATGCAGACACGGAGAAGGCGGCGGCCGAAGGGCACCGCCGCTGATACCGCCCGTCACCTCGACACCTGTGGCGCGCTTCAGACACGGAGAAAGCGGCGGCCGAAGGGCACCGCCGCTTCCCTCACAACGCCTGCCTACGGCTGCTGAAGCGCAACCGTGCGACGACGGCGGCTCATGGCCACCAGCGCCACTGCGACCAGCCCGAAGACGAACACCCCGGGGCTGCCACCGGTGGAGCCACACCCGCCGCAGCCGACCGCGTTGGAGCCGAGATCGTCGACGCCGTTGGCGTTGGCGCCAGCACCGTTCGTCCCGTTCGTCCCGTTCGCACCGTTCGTACCATTCGCGCCGAGCTCACCGATCGCGCCGCTCCCGGCGACCGGTCCACCCGTCAACGTGACCACCGCCTGCGGAGCGACCATGCCCACGAACCCCCAGGCCGCCGCATCACCGATGAGCGCCACGTCCATCACGCAGGCGTCGAGGTTGCCGGGGACGATGCCCAGGCCCTGGCAGACGATCAGCGCGTGGTCACGCTCCGCCGCGGTGAGGTCGCTGGCGAGGAAGGACCTCGTCGGGCACTGCGCCGTCGGGCCGGCCAGCGGCTCGAACAGTGACGACCCGGCAGAGACGCGCCAGCTCTCGGCGTAGGTCCGGTAGAAGTCTTCGAAGGTGGTGGTCAGGGGGAGGACGCCGCCGCCGTGGACCGCGAGGTCGTTGGACGGGTCTCCATCGGCGTTGCCGAGCAGACCGGAGGTGGTGCCCTGCGCAGAGACCGGGACGTCGACTCGCAGGTCGATGTAGCCGCCGCCGACGCACGCCCGCACCACTTCACCGGTGGTCAGGCGGACCGTGAAGCTGGAGTTGCACGCGGCCTCCTTTGGAATCGGCATGCACGCCGCCGCGCCGTGGGTGGCGTCGCAGGTGACGCCGACGCTCCTGGCGCCGCCCTGGCCTCCGCTGAGCCCCGCGACGCGTTCCTCGATGCGGCCCAGGGTCCCCAGGGGGAACGTGCGCAGGCAGCCCGCGTACTGGTCGCCGGGTTCACACTCGAAGGCCACCGCGGCGCGGTCGACCTTCACGCACCCGTCGATGAAGCCATCGACCGGGACGCAGCTCTTGTCGGTGGGGTTGATGACGATCGTGTGCCCGCCCACCTTCATCGCGACCTCGGTGTTGATGGAGACCGCCGTGCTGCCACCCCAGGGCTGCTGCCGCACCTGGACCTCGAGCGCCGACGAGCCGGTGCGCAGGAGCACGAACTCACCACACGCCTGGAACTCGTACGCGACGCCGTCGAGCGTGCGCATGTGCGGATCTCCGGTCGAGCCGCCGCTGGCGTTGACCACCAGGCTGTAGCTCGTGGTGCCGGCGCAGGCGGTGGCGTCAGAGGCCGTCACGTTGAAGGCGTAGGTGCCGGCGACCGACGGGGTCCCGGTGAGGGCACCGGCGACGGAGAGCGCGAGGCCCGGGGGCAGCGTGCCCGAGGTGACGTTGTAGCTGTACGGCCCGGTTCCGCCGCTGGCCGAGAACGACTGGCTGTACGCGGTGTTCACCGTGCCCGCGGGGACCGACGCGGGCGAAACCGTGATCGCACTGCACGTCGCGGAGCAGGTCGAAATGTCGTTCGCGTCGAGCGTCACGATGCCGTTGCGCGCGAGGACCCGCCCCTTCACGGTCGCGCCGGTGGTGAGGGTGATGTCCGAGAGCGCGAGGATGTTGCCCGCGAACGAGGTCGTGGTGCCCAGGGTCGCCGAGCTCCCGACCTGCCAGAACACGTTGCACGGCGAGCCACCGTTGATCACCAACACCCGTGAACCGCTGGCCGTGGTGAGCGCGCTCACGGTCTGGAAGATGAACACCGCGTTCGGGTTGCCCTGCGCGTCGAGGGTGAGCGTGCCCGTCAGTTGGGCCGCCGCCGTGTACTTGTAGACGCCCGCGTTGAGCGTGCGACCGCCGAGGTCCAGCCCGGACATGTCCAGCGTCGCCGGCTGCCCGGCGAGGTTCACGTAGGCCGCGGTGACGTCGACCTGCGCCTGCGCCGCGACCGCGTCAGTGGTGTGGGTGGCGCCGCCAATCACCAGCCCGGGGGGAAAGCCGATGATGGAGGAGCCCGGAGAGACGCCGAGGTCGGCGAAGAGCCGCGACGAGCCGGTGTTCCGCACCGTGGATCCGCCGAGGACCACGAAGCTCCCCGCCTGCCCGAGCGAAGGTGCGGTCTGCGCCCACGCGGACGAGACGGTGAGGAGGAGCGCAGCTGAAGCGACGGCGGAGAAGGCACTCATTCGCTTGCGCGATGGCAGGGTCATTTGAGCGGGGCATCGGCAGCATTCGCGCCACGCCCAGTCTGCGAACAAAATGGAGCGCTTGCGCCCAGACCGCAGCCGCTGCGCTCCATCAACCTGACGGGAAGGCCCTCGATTCGAGGGGAGTTACTTCACGGCGAGCGAGAGCGCGTGCCGCACGATGGCGCCGGCGATGTCTTGCCGCGTGGCCTTCTCGAGGCCCTCGAAGCCGGGGCTGGAGTTGAGCTCCATCACCTTGGGCCCGTCTTTGCCTTCGAGCAGGTCGACCCCGCACACCGAGAGGCCGATGGTCTTCGCCGCGCGCACCGCGATGTCCTGAAAGCGCTGGTCGAGGTCGATCGGCGTGCCCTCGCCGCCGCGGTGGAGGTTGCTGCGGAACTCGCCGCCCCGCGCCTGGCGCCGCATCGCGCCCACCACCTGGTCGCCGACGACCAGCGCGCGCACGTCGCGGCCGGCCGACTCGGCGATGAACTCCTGGAGGCACACGTCCTGCCCGAAGCCCCAGAAGGTCTGCACGATGGTCTCGGCCTCGGCGGCGGTGTTGGCGATCATCACCCCCACGCCCTGGGTGCCGCGCAGCAACTTGATGATGCACGGCAGCCCGCCGACCGCGGCGACGAGGTTGCGCACGTTCGCGGCCCGGGTGGCCATCACGGTGCGGGGCACGTCGAGGCCCTGCTGGGCCAGCAGCTGGAGGCAGCGGAGCTTGTCGCGACTGCGCGCGATGCCCGCCGCGGGGTTGGCCACTGGCACGTTCATCGTCTCGAGGTGGCTCACCACGGCCATGCCGTAGGTGGTGATGCTCGCGCCGATGCGGGGAATCACCGCGGCCAGGCCGGTCACCGCGACGCCTCGGTAGAGCAAGGTGTTGCTGCCGGGCGCGACCACCATCGTGCAGCGCAGCGTGTCCATCACGATGGGCCGGGCGCCCTGCTCGCGGGCGGCGGTGATGAGCCGCGACGTCGAGTACAGCGACTTCTTGCGCGACAAGATGCAGAGCCGCTGGCGAGCCATGAGCAGGAGCACCGTATTCGGCCCGACTCCCCGACGCACCTGTCTCGCAGGGCGGGCGTGACGAGACGGCCGTCGCGGCCCCGTCTCAGTCGTTGAGCGCGCCGGCGCGGATCCACGAGCCGACGGTGACGATCGACTGCAGCGGCGACGCGGGGCTGACCATCGACATCGCCGGCATGCCGTCGCCACAGGCCGCGGGCTGGGTGCTGTTCATCTTCACGTAGATCAGCGAGTGCGCCGGGTCACCGGGCAGCACCATCACCGGGACGCCCGCGTTGACGCACGCCTGGCCGCGGTGGTGCGGCCCGTTGACCAGCTGTTGCCAGCCCTGCGCGCGCGTGGCGGCGATCTGCCAACTGCCCATCGGCCCGTGGCACCCCACGCACTGTCCGCCCTGCAGCACCGGCACCGCGAGCACGGTGCTGAACACGTCGGAGAAATGAGGGACCGTGACGTCGATCGTCACCTGCCGCTGAACCGGGGGGCTGCGGCCGTCGGTGACCCAGACCGCGAGGGTGACGGTCGCGGGCGTGGCGCGCTCGTCGGACACCCAGCGCTGCGCCGAGGGGTTGCCGTTCTCGAAGAAGGTGCCCGGGCCGCTCCAGGTGAAGGCGAGGCGATCTCCGTCTTCGTCGGTGGCGCCCAGCGCGAGCTCCACCAGTTGGCCCGCGAAGACCGTGGCTCGGTCGAGGACGATGCCGGGGTTCACCACGGGCGGGTGGTTGGGGCCCGCGTCGCGCACGCCGGCGTCGGGGGCCCCTCCGTCCACGCCCGCGTCGGCGCCCGCGTCGGTGCGAATCACGCCCGCGTCGGGACGGCCCGCGTCGATGCTCGCGCCGCCGTCCTCACCTGGCGTTTCAGCAAGGCCGCACGCCGCGAGCCCCAGCGAGGCGATGACGAGGAGCCGCTTCACTTCGCCGCGAACGCCTCGACGAAGAACGCGTCCATCAGCGCCCAGGCGCGGGCGGTGGCCACCGGGTTGTACTGGGCCTTGCCCGGGGTGTTCGCGTCGACGTCGGTGAAGCTGTGCACCGCGTTGCCGAAGGCGACCAGCTGCCAATCGACCTTCGCGGCGCGCATCTCGGCTTCGAAGCCCGCCACTTCTTCGGCCGGCACGAACGGATCGTCCGCGCCGTGGAGCGCGAGCACCTTCGCGGTGATGTTCTTCGCGTCGTCGGGCGTGGGCGAGGCGAGCCCGCCATGAATCGAGACCACGCCGGCCACCTTCGCGCCGCTGCGGGCCAGCTCGAGGGCGCCGGTGCCGCCGAAGCAGAAGCCGATCGCGCCGAGCTTCTTCTCGTCGAGGGGCAGGCCCTTCTGGGCGAGCAGCACCTCGAGCGCCTTCTTCACGCGCGCGCGCATCAACGGCCGGTTGCCCTTCACCGCGCCCGCGGCCTTGCCCGCATCGTCCTGGGTCTTCGGGCGGCCGGTGACGCCGTACACGTCGGCGACGAAGACCACGTAGCCGCGCGCCGCGACGAGCTCGGCCTGCTTCACGTTGGCGTCGGTGACGCCCAGCCAGTTGGGCACCAGCACCAGGCCCGGCCGCAGCGTCTTCGCGTCGTCGTAGACGAGCACGCCCTCGAACTTCGTCTTGTCGAGCTCGTAGGGGACCTTCTTCGTGGTGATGGCCGCCATGGCAGGCAGAGACAGCGTGAGGAGGACCAGGAGTGCGCGCGTCATGCGCGGCACCACAGCCCGTCGAACGCCTGCACGCAATGCTGGCAGCGCGCCTGCCAGCTTCTTCACGGCCCTGGCCAACGCCGCGGAACCCAACCGGAAACACGCTGGCGCATCGTTTGCTCAGGGGGTCGGCATGACCACTCGACTCCCTGGGCTCCTCGTCGTGGTGCTCACCGCCGCCAACTGCGCGCCGCCGCCTCCCTCGCTCACCTGCGGAGACGGCACCACGCAGAACGGCCGGACATGCGTCACCACGCGGCGCTGCGCTGCGGGCACGCACGAAGACGGCAGCGCCTGCGTGGCCGATGCCTCGACGCCGGTGACCTGCGGCGTGGGCACCCACCTCGACGGAGCCGCGTGCGTCGTCGACGCGCCGCCGGGGCCGCCGACCTCACCGTGGAGCGCGCCGGTGCCGGTGTGCGAGGCCGGGGTGGCCTGCAGCGAGCCGACGTTGGTGCAGACGCCCGCCGGTGCAGTGGTGGTGGTCTCGGAGTCAGGCGACACGTCGATGTCGGTCTCGGTGTACCGCCAGACCACGACGGGCTTCACCTTGAGCAAGCGCTTCGACGGCGCGTCGTCGGTGGCGATGACGCCCACGCTCGCCGTGCGCGGGGCAACCCTCTACCTGGCGTACACCGACTACACGCCGTCAGGCGGCCAGCAGTACGGCACCGGAGACCTGATGCTCAGCGTCTCGGCCGACTTCGGCGCCACGTGGACGCAGCCGCGGCGCATCAATGCCCAGCCGGCGACGTCGCTGCTTTACGCCCCGAGGCTCACCCTCTCGAGCGCCGGTCTCGACCTCATCTACCTGGACACCGACGGCCAGACGACGCAGGACAACTACTACCTCCACTCCAACGACGACGGCGCGACCTTCAGCGAGCCGGTGAAGCTGCCCTCGGGCGGCCAGTACGACTCGCTGACGGTGACCGCGCCCGCGGTGCGGGTGGGCGACGTGCTGGAGGTGCCGACGCAGCGGTCCGGGTACGACCTCGCCAGCGGCGGCCCGCTCTCGAACGTCGAGGTGCTGACGGTGACGCCGATGCCCACCCTGCAGACCCACACCGCGAAGGTGAAGCGCGTCTTCAGCTCGCGCGACTTCCCGCTCGACCCGGTGCCGGTGCTTTCCGCCTCGCCTTCGGGCGTGCGGTGCCTCGCGTTCATCGATGCGCCGTCACGCGACTACAGCATCTACGTGGTGCGCAGCGAGGGGCCGCTCGACGGCATGCAGCGGCCGGTGCTCGTCCCCGGCGGGCCGGGCTCGGTGCAGGCCGCGCCCACCATCGTCGCCACGGCTGCGGGCGACTGCGCGCTCTCGTGGCTCGACAACCGCTCGGGCAACTGGGAACTCTACGAGGCGACGCTGCTCGCCGACGGCACCTGGCGCGCGCCGGGGCGGGTCTCGCCGATGGGCTTCACCGAAGACGGCATCACGAAGTCGCTGCACGCGAAGGTGTCGCTGGCGGTGGGCGGCGCGACGCGGCAGCTCGCGTGGACCGACTTCCGCGACGGGCGCGAGGCCGTGTCGTTCGCCGAGGCGCCGCTCACTGCGCCCTGACGCTCACCGGCGCAGCGTGCGCCGCGCCTTCGACACGGTGCGGAAGACGAGCGACTTGCCGAGGTCGCGCCAGGTGTTCGACCCCACCGGCCGCGGGCGCAACCCTGCGCTGCGCAGCTGGTGGTTGAGGAGCAGGGCCTTCGTCTTCGCCACCGTCTCCTTCGTGTTGAAGATGATCGACAGCGACACCGAGACGTCGTCGGGGCCGTTCTTCACGTGGTGCCCGGCGAGGAAGGGAATGTGCAGCGCCTGGCCCGGGGCGAAGTCGAAGGTGGTGCCCAGGACCTCGGCCTCCGGGCGGTAGACGGGTCGCTCGCCGGTGTGGGCCACGAAGGCCTCCTGCTGGTCCGGGCTCACCACGCGCTCGTCCCACATGGGGAACACCGTCACCTGCTTCTTCCCGCCGAACTGCATGAGGAAGGTCGAGTAGCGGTCGATGTGAAACGGGGTGACCGAGTTGGGCGACGCGATGAAGAGGTAGAGCATCGCGTCGATCGGCGCCTGGCCGACGCCGCGGCGGTGCATCAGCACGCCCACGTCGTCGACCAGCTGGCGGTAGAGGTCCTTGAACGAGGGGTCCACCTCCGGGCTGCGCACCATGATGTAGGAGTTCGAGGTGCGAATACGCTCGATGGTCTCTTCGATCGACAGCCCGTTCTTCTTCTCGACGTGCGCGCGGTCAAAGTCGTCGGACTTCTCCAGCTGCCCGCTCGAATAGAAGACCTGTTCCTTCGGGAGCGCGGGGATGACGCGGCCGAGGTTCTCGAGCGACACCGCGGGGTGGCCCAGCAGCTTGTGTGAAAACGTGAAGGCCCGCTGGTCCAGTGCCCTCAGCGCATCGGTGTCCTCGAAGCAGGTCAGCATGGCCGGCGAGTGTAGCTCGAACGTCACACCTTCATCGTCACGCCCTCGCGGGCGCCGAACACCTCGAGCTCGACGCCGTGCGCGGCCGCGCGCTCCTGGCACTCGAGCACCATGAGGTCGACCTCCCGGTCGCTGTGCATCGGGTCGTGGTGGGTGAGCGCGAGCTGCCGCACCCCGGCCTGAGCCGCGAGGTCGACCACGGTCGTCGCGCGCGGGTGACCCCAGCCGACCTTGGTCGGGTACTCCGCGTCGGTGTACTGCGCGTCGGCGATCAGCAGGTCGGCGCCCTGCACCGCCTGCACCAGCTCGTCGGGGAGCTCGCGCAGCGCCTCGGGGTCGCGGGTGACGATGGTCGGGTCGATCAGCTGCTGGTCGAGCTCGCTGTCGGTGGCGAACACCACGGACTTGTCGCCGTGCTCGACGCGGAACCCCATGCTCCCGCCGGGGTGCTTCTGGCCAAAGCTCTTCACCCGCAGCTCGCCGGCCTTCACCGAGGTGCCGGTGAAGGAGCGCGCCACGATGTTCGCCCCGAGGTCCGCGAAGCGCACCGGGAAGTACGCGTTCGCCATCTGCCCCGAGAGGAGCTGGTAGTTCTTGTCGTCGCCCTTGGGCCCGTAGACGTACAGCGTCGTCGACTCGACGTACGCCGGGCCGAAGAACGGGAAGCCCTGGATGTGGTCCCAATGCGGGTGCGAGAGGAAGAGGTGCACCGTCAGCTCTTTGGGCCGCGAGCGCAGCAGGTGGAGCCCCAGCTCGCGCATGCCGGTGCCGGCGTCGAACACCAGCAGCGTGTCGCCGGCGCGCACTTCGACGCACGAGGTGTTGCCGCCGTAGCGCCGCGTACGCGGGCCGGGGGTGGGGATGGAGCCGCGCACGCCCCAGAACCGCACGAACAGGTCACTCACGTCAGGTCCCCTCGCGGTAGTTGAGCACCACGTCGCCCAGCTGCACCTGGTCGCCGTCGCGGAGCACCGCCGAGTGCACCTTGAGCCCGTTGAGCAGGATGCCGTTGCGGCTGCCGCAGTCTTCGATGGTGTACTCGCCCTCGAGGCGGGTCAGCTTCGCGTGCTGCCGGCTCACCTCTTCGCTGTCGAGCGGGAGCGTGGCCTTGTCGCCGCGCCCGAGGATGAGCTCGTTGGCGTCGAGCACGTATTTCTCCCCCAACCCCGGCCCCTGCTTCACCTCGAAGATGTGCGGGCGCTGCACCACCGGCCGGAAGCCTTTGACGCGCACTGCGACCTGCGTGTGAAACTCGTCGAAGTCCTGCGTCTCCCGAGGAGGCATGGCGCGGAAGCGTATACCGTCGAGGCGCCCCATGAGCGTCTTCCTCGCCATCGACCTCGACGCGCCCGTCCGGGACCAGCTCACCCACCTCATCGAGACGCACCGCGCCACGCTGGAGGCGAAGTGGCTGCGCAGTGACAAGCTGCACCTCACGCTCGTCTTCCTCGGGAACGCGACGGCTGATCAGGTCGCGGCCTTCCAACCGAAGATCGAGGCGCTGGTCGCCGGCCGGGCCCCCTTCTCGCTCCAGCTCCGCGGCGCCGGCACCTTCGTCACCGCGCGCGCGCCGGCCGTGTTGTGGCTCGACGTGCAGGGCGACCTCGACGCGCTGCGGGCGCTCCAGCATGACGCCGTCGCGTCCATCGGGACCTCCGAGGAGCGGGCGTACGTGCCGCACCTCACCCTGGCCCGGGCGAAGGCGCCGGACGCGTTCGAGCCGCTGCGCCGGGAGCTCGCCGACTTCGAATCAGCGCGCGTCGAGGTGCGTCACGTCACCCTCTACGAGAGCACCCACCACGACTACCGCGCGCTCAGCCGTCACGACTTCACGCCCTGACGAACGCGCTTCAGAGCGGCGTGCCGCGGGCGAAGTCAGCGCGGGTGGTGGTCACCACCTTCTGCACCTCGGCCGGCGCCGAGACGAGCACGCCCAGCTCCCGGTTGTAGAGCAGCGACGAGGTGGTGAAGTTCTCCGAGCCCACGTAGGCGACCTTGCCATCGACGGCGATCGACTTCGCGTGGATGTACGGCGTCGCCACGCTCACCAGGTGCACGTTGTGGAGCTTGAGGTTGGCGACCGCGGTGGCCTGGCTGGGGCTCGGCGCGTTGTCACACATCACGATCTGCACGCGCACGCCGCTGTCCCCCGCCGCGGCGAGGGCGTTGACGACGTAGGAGTCGCTCAGCTCCTCGGCTTCGACGTCGATGGTGGCCGTGGCGCTGCGGATCAACGCCACCAGCGAGGCGCGCGCGTTCACGGGCGCGACGAGCAGCTTGCCCGAGGGCGTCCACGCGGTGCCGGCGAAGTCGGCGGCGAAGATCGCCTCGGCCTGGGCGACGTCTTCGGGGTCCCGGTCGACGGCGAGGTACTCGCGGTTCGAGCTCGGCGAGCTGTTGGCGAGGTTCATCGTCATGATCCACGCCGTGGCGCCGTCGATCATCACCGCCTTCTCGTGCGTCAGGGTGAAGTTCGCCGGCGCCCAGTGCACCGCGACGCCCGCGGTCTGCAGCTGGGTGAAGGCCGCCTGGTTCGACCCGGCGCCACCGGGGAAGGTCTGGTTGAGCACCACCTGCACCTCGTGGCCGGCGTTCTTCTGCGCGATGAGCGCGTTGATCACGCTGGTGTTGGTCAAGATGTACATCGTCATGTGCACCGAGCGCGTGGCAGCACGGATCGCCGCGATGAGCGCCGAGGCGTTGTCGCTCGGCTCGACGATGATGGTGACGTTGGTGGTGGTGGCCGCGCCTCCGCCGCCACCCACCGTACCGCCACCGCCACCCACCGTGCCGCCACCGCCACCGACCGTGCCGCCTCCGCCTCCGACCGTGCTGCCGCCGCCGCCCCCCGCGCCGCCTGGCACCGTGACGACGAGGTCGGCCCCCAGTGACGTGGCGCCGCTGCGGCCAGCCTCGAGGTGCACCGTCGCGTCGCCCGCGGGCGCGTTGGCGTCGGCCGAGACGCGCAAGGTCACCGTGTCGCCGCCCCGCAGGATCCCCGAGCCGCTGACGACGTTCACCCCCACCGGGTCGGCGATGGTCAACGACCACGTCTCGGTGTCAGGGGTGAGGAAGACGAGGGAGGCCATCTCGGTGGCACCGCGCGCCACGGTGAGGCGCGCGGGCGTGACCGTCAGGCTGGCTTCACCCGGGGGGACTTCGGAACAACCGAGCGCGAGGACCAACGCCAGGGTCGACACGCGCAACTGGAAAGACATGGGGCCATCCTAGCTCAGGCGAGCTCCAGCCAACGGAACCACTCGGGGTGCTGCTGCTTGTACCAACCGAGCGCGTCCTTGATCAGCGCCTGGTGGGGCTGCGTCATCACGTCGTCCTCCACGCGGTCGAAGTGGACGATCATCCGGTCGCCCTCGTAGTCGATGGCCTGCGAGAGCATCGTCTGCAGCTCGTTGCGGATGCGCCCCGAGTCGCTGACCTTCACCGCGCGCTGCGTGTAGTCGGACCCAGAGATGAACCGCACCAGCAGCGGGCTGAAGGCCAGCCGCGTCTCGGCGGCCGTCTCGAGCAGGCGGAAGGTGAAGTGAATGGTCGAGCGCGCCGCGTGGGTCGCGAGCTGGGCGGTCACCCGGTACCGATTGTCGGACAGCTGCTGCACCCCGGGCAGGCCGGTGTACGGGTCGTCGCACATGTACCCAATGCACGAGAGCACCCGCCACTCGCGCTCGGTGAGGAAGTCCTCGGCCCGCAGCACGCGCCGGTCGAGGGGAATATTCGAGGTGCGCGCGTCGCGAATGGCCCTGGCGTAGGTCTTCACCAGGGCTGCGTCGATCGGCCGGTCGCCGTAGAGCTTCGCCAGCGAGCGCTCGAAGTCCGGCGCCTCGGGCGAGAGCTTCATCAGGTGGTACTCGTCGGCGAGCGGCAGCTCGAACTTCGGCGAGAGCGGCGCCATCGTCACGTCGACGTCGAACACCTCCGAGAGGCTCGCGGCCTGCAGCGCCTCGGCGGTCGCCGCGTAGCCGTCACAGAGGAAGACATGGGGCGCCCCGCTCGAATCGTTCCAGCACCGCACCATGCTCGTCGGCGCGTAGGTGCCCGAGTCGGTGAAGACCGGGAGCCCGGTGGGGGCGATCCACCCGTCCTCCACGAGGTGCGCCCCGAGGCCCTTCCACTCCTCCCACAGGCGGCTCAGGCGCTGCGCGCGGCTCTTTCCCTGCAGCGTCCACACGTGGATGTTCGAGCGGGCGATGCCGGGACAGGCCACCTCGATGGCCTCGACCAGCTTGCGGCGCGGGGACCAGAAGTCGACCAGCATCGAGGCCTGCGCGGCCGCCTCGGACACCCGCCGGGGAATCGTCAGGCACGCCATGTACGCCTCGTACGGGCGGGTGACGCGCAGCGGGGCGTCGAAGAGGTGCAGCACCGACATCGGGCCGGTGTCCTTCCCCTCGGCGAAGCGCGAGGTGTTCTCGAGGGTGTCGACGGCGGCGCCCCACACCGTCAGGCCGCGGGTGCGCAGCTCACCCTGGAACTCCGGCCAGCCGTACGACGGGTCGTTGATCAGCCGGCGCACTGCGGCGTCGACCGCGCGCGCCACCTGGGGCCGGGCGTAGACGCGGCCGAAGCCGAGCAGCGGGTTGGAGCCCATCTCGGGCGTCTCGCCTGCCTTGGGCATCAAGCCTTCGCCGAGGCTGACCATGATCGCGTGATTCTCGGGGAGCTCGCGGGTGAGGTACCAGAGCCCCTCGCTCATCACGTAGGCGGAGATCGCGTCGGCGGCCTTCTTCACCTGGTTGTAGACGTGCTTGTCGGCCCCGAGGCCGGCGCCGAACTGGCCGAAGAGCCGCGCGCCGAGCGCGGTGGTGGCCGCGGTCATCGCCAGGCAGCGCGCCGTCGAGCGCGGGGTGAACGAGTGGGCCGAGACCGGGTCGTCCTGCGACCGCTCGACCTCCACGTCCTCGAGCCAGAGATGAAACCGCCCGAGCACGGGCCGCGTGTCGAACGCCCACTGCGCTACCAGGTTTCGCTTGGCGAGATCGTGCATGACGCCTCCCGGAGTCGGAGGCAGTCTGCGCCTCTCGAGCGGATCAGGCGAGGAGCGCGGTGCGCGGACCAATCTTCGCTACTGCCAGGGTGAAGCGGCCGCCCGACGGCACGTGACGCTGCGCAGCGCTTCGGCTGGGTTCCTCTGAGCCGCGACGGCGGTCCCCACGGTGGTCGCCGTCGCCCGGACGCAGGTGCCGCGCGGCCTCTCTCAGCTGGTGGCGCAGCACGTCAGCCGGGTCTCCGGCACGGGAACGCGGGCGGCGAGGCGCTCAGTCCAGTCGCCCTGCCTCACTCGATGACGATGAACTCGACGCGCCGGTTCCGCTCCCGCCCCTCCGGCGTAGTGTTGGGCGCGAGGGGCCTGGTGAGCCCGAAGCCCTGCGCGTCGAGGCGCCCGGCCTCCACCCCGCCCTTCACGAGGTAGTCCTTCACGGCCGCGGCCCGCGCGCCCGAGAGCTGGAGGTTGGACGCCGCGCCGCCGCGATCGTCGGTGTGCCCCTCGATGCGCACCTGCTTCACCTCGGGGTGAGCCTTCATCACCACGGCGACCTCGTCGAGCAGCGGGAACGAGCGCGCCAGCACCACCGCGCGCGAGGTCTCGAAGAAGACCGAGCCCTTCAGCTCGAGGCGGTTGCCCTTGAGCACCACCGGTGGGGCCGGCGTCTCCTCGACCGGCTCAGGCGCGAGGGGCGCGACGGCCTCGCTCACCGGCGCCGCGACGGGCGTCACGACCTCGGGCACCACGGCCTGCGCCACGACCTGCGCCACGGCCGGCGCCTCGCGCGCGGGGCAGCCATCGGGCGTGCCCTTCGCGATGACGTGCGGACAGGCGTCGTCGGCGTTGAGCACCCCGTCCCCATCGGCGTCCAACTCCGGGCACTCCGCGATCCCCGGCGAGCGGCCGCCACAGCGCGCGCTGTGCACCCCTCCGAACGAAGCGCCCAGCACCGCGCGGAACATCGGCGTGCCCGGCGCGTTGCCGAAGCCGGGCCCCGCGAGGGCGAAGAATTCCCAATCGTGGACCGCGTACCGGACGCCAGCCAGCAGCTCGGCGCTGACCGGTTGCTTCGTCAACGGCACGAAGCCGTGCACTGAGAGTTCGCCACGCAACGCACCTCCGACGGTCGAGACC